>DASTZO010000218.1:0-2694 GCA_035764265.1 Sphingomicrobium sp. | reverse complement strand
CAGCCGGTCGTCGTCGCCGAGCCCGGGCTCGGCCAGCGCAGCCTGCATCGCCGCGACGTCCTCGTCCGAGAAGCGCACGGTCTTCAGGTTGGCGAGGCTCCACCAGACCTCGCCGAGGCTCGGAACGAGCTCGATCGCCCGGCGGTAGGCGGCGATCGCCTCGGCCTGCTCGCCGACCGTCTTGAGCAGATGGCCGAGGCTCATCCACACCTTCGGCTGGCCCGGGTGGCGCGACAGGACGTCGCGGTAGAGGGCGATCGCCTCGTCGTAGCCGCCGAGCCGCCCGAGCGCCGCGGCGCGCAAATTGCGCTGGGCGTCGTCCTCCGCCCCCATGCGCTCGATATGGTCGAGCTCGGCCAGCGCTTCCTCGGCCCGGTGCTGGCGGTAGAGGATCGTGGCGAGGTTGGCGCGCGCCGCCGCCCAGCCAGGCGCGAGCTCGATCGCCCGGCGGAGCAAATTCTCGGCGTCGACCCGGCGGCCGAGCCGTGCGGCGAGCTCGGCCATCATGCGGATCGCCGCGACGTCGGTCGGCCGGCGCCTGAGCAGCGGCCGAAGCACCGCCTCGGCGGCCGGGAGGTCGTTGTCGACCAGCGCCGCGCCGGCGCGGATCAGCTCGGGGTCGCGGACCGACGCGGCGATCGCCGCGAGCTCGGCGTCGCTGGCGGCCTCGTCCTCGCCGGTGCGGCGAAGCGCCTCACCGAGCAGCCGGTAGGCGTCGGCGCTGCCGGGGACCGAAGCGAGGATCTCGAGCGCCTGCTCGGCCGCGAGCCGCGGCCGGTCGGCGAGCAATTTGCGGCCGTGGGCGAGCGCCGCGGCAACATTTGGAGCGGTCCGGGAATTGAACGCCCTGTCCATGGAACGAACGCCTAGCCTCTTAGCGGCGATCACAACAAGGGAGCGGCTGGTGCCGCTGCTGGCGATGGCCACGCTCGCCGCGCTGTGGCTGGCGATGCTGCTGCTCGGCGCCGGCGAGGGCGACCGGTCGGTGCTGCTCGCGCTTTACGCGGGCGACGAGCCGTGGCTGGCGCTCGCGGCGCTCGGTTTCACCTATCTCGGCAATTGGCCGACGGTGGTCGTGGTGACGATCCTCGGCGCGGTCTGGCTGCTGTACCGCGGCAAGCGCCGGGCGGCGCTGGTGCTGCTGGTCGCGAGTTTCTCCGGGCGGCTGCTGGTGATCCTCGAAAAGGCCTATTTCGCCCGCCTGCGGCCCGAGGAGGATTTGCGCCTCGCCGAGGTCCATTACCAGTCGTTCCCGAGCGGCCACGCGGCCAATTCGATGATCGTCTACCTGGCGATCGCCTTGCTCGCCTTCGATGACCCGAAGCACCGCCGCCGCGCGGCCGCGGGGGCCGTGCTGCTCAGCGTCCTGATCGGGTTGAGCCGGCCGATGCTCGGCGTCCACTGGCCGAGCGACGTGGTCGCCGGCTGGGCGTTCGGATTGTTCTGGACGCTGCTGGTCCTGGGTCTAAGCTGGCGATGGGAAAGGAGGGGCCAATGAGCACTCGCAAACCCTTCACTCTGTTCGCGGCGGCGATCTTCGCGCTGATGATGCTGGTCCACGTCTATCGGCTCGCGACCGACTTCCAGGTCATCTTCGGAAGCCATTCGGTCCCGATGTCGGTGAGCTGGATCGCCATCTTCGTCACCGGCTTGCTGGCGGTGATGCTGTACCGGGAGAGCCAGGCGTAAGCGCTCCTAGACGTTGAAGCGGAACAGCAGGACGTCGCCGTCCTGGACGACATAGTCCTTGCCCTCGGCGCGCATCCTGCCGGCGTCCTTGGCGCCCGCCTCGCCGCCGCAGGCGATGAAGTCGTCGTAGGCGATGGTCTCGGCGCGGATGAAGCCGCGCTCGAAGTCGGTGTGGATGACTCCGGCCGCCTCCGGCGCTTTCGCTCCTTTGGGCACCGTCCAGGCGCGCGCCTCCTTGGGCCCGGCGGTGAAGAAGGTGATCAGGCCGAGCAATCGGTAGCCGGCGCGGATCACCCGGGTGAGGCCGGTTTCCTCCAGGCCGAGATCGGCGAGGAACGCCGCCCGGTCGGTTTCGTCGAGGGTCGCGATCTCCGCCTCGATCGCGGCCGAGATCACCACCGCGCCCGCGCCTTCCGCCGCGGCCTTCTCGAACACCTGCGCCGACAGAGCGTTGCCCTCGGCGGCATCGGCCTCGTCGACGTTGCACACGTAGAGCACCGGCTTGGCGGTCAGCAGCTGCGCGCGATCGAGCGCCTTCTGCTCCTCGGCATCCCTGGGCTTCACCAGCCGCGCCGGCTTGGAGTCCCGCAATAGCTCGAGGGCCTGGCCGAGCACCGAGGCCTCGATTTTCGCCTCCTTGTCGCCCTGCTGCGCTTTCTTGACGAGGTTGGGGACGCGCCGGTCGAGGCTGTCGAGGTCGGCGAGCATCAGCTCGGTCTCGACGACCTCGGCGTCGGCGATCGGGTCGACCCGCCCTTCGACATGGGTAACGTCGCCGCCGGTGAAGCAGCGCAGGACGTGGACGACCGCGTCGACCTCGCGGATGTTGGCGAGGAACTTGTTGCCGAGGCCCTCGCCCTGGCTGGCGCCGCGGACCAGGCCGGCGATGTCGACGAACTCGATCTGGGTCTCGATCTCCTGCGCGGAGCCGGCGATCGCCCGGATCTTGTCGAGCCGCTCGTCGGGCACCGCGACGCGGCCGACGTTGGGCTCGATGGTGCAGAA
>DASTZO010000217.1:0-6977 GCA_035764265.1 Sphingomicrobium sp. | reverse complement strand
GGAACTGCGCCGCGGTCATCGGGCCGCGGACAAAGGTGTCGGTGTGGGTCTGGATGTGCTTGCGGAACTCGAGCGCCGCGCGCGGGCCCGACGCGACTCCCATCTTCTTCGCGGCGGCTTCGATCGCGTCGTCCTGGGCCTCGGTCGTCAGCGGCTGGACGACCATGAAGTCCCACGCAGCGCCGTCGGTGTGGACATAGACCTGGGCCGGAGCGACCCCGACCGAGGCGGCGACCCGGTCCTGCTCGGCGAGCCAGCGCATCAGCGCCTCCTGGTGGCCCGGAGGCGCCTGGTAGAGCGAGACGATGGCGCGGCCCGGCGCCGCCTGGGCGAAGGCCGCCGACGGAATCGCCGCAGCCGTGGACAAGGCCGCGACGGCGGCCAGCTTGGCAAGCATGTTCATGGTGAGTTCCCCAAAGATTGCATGGACTAAGGGGGCCTACAGCCGGCGCGGCGAGCCCCCTTCCGCGCCGGGCCCCGGCCTGCGCCCGGCCGCGGCGAGAGTCAAACGCGGCGAGCGGCCGTCAGAACGCCCTGCGCTGGGCGGCGACGAGCATTCGCAGCAGCATGGCGACGGGGCGCGGCACCCCGACCTTGCCCTCGAGCCACAGGCTGACCGCCGAGCGGCTGACCCCGATCGCTCCGGCGAGGTCGGCCTGGGTCCGGTAGCCCAGGGTCCGCATCGCGGTGCGCAGCTCGTCGGGCGACATCGAGGCGAGCCGCTCGTCCCGCGGCGTTTGCGTGGCGCGGTCGACGGTCGGGGAGTCGGTCCTGGTGTCGGCGTCGTCCATTGCAAAGAGGTCTTTAGACGGAGCGCGCGCGTACGGGGAAGGGGCTCTGCGTCATTGCGAGCGAAGCGAAGCAATCCAGTCCGGCGCCGGCTGGATTGCCGCGTCGCTAGCGCTCCTCGCAACGACGGGCCGGGGGAGCCGTCAGATCGCGTCCGCGCCGGTGTCGCCGGTGCGGATCCGGACGGCCTGCTCCACATCGGAGACGAAAATCTTGCCGTCGCCGATCCGGCCGGTGCGCGCGGCGCTGGCGATCGCCTCGACCGTGTTGTCGACGAGGCTGTCCTCGACCACCACCTCGACCTTCACCTTGGGCAGGAAGTCGATCACATATTCGGCGCCGCGGTAGAGCTCGGTATGGCCTTTCTGGCGGCCGAAGCCCTTGACCTCGGTGACGGTGATTCCGCTGACGCCGACCTCGTGGAGCGCGTCCTTGACGTCGTCGAGCTTGAACGGCTTGATGATCGCTTCGATCTTTTTCACGTCCACTCCCTTGGGCGCTCCACCCGGATTGGCGCAATCGTCCTTAGTGATGCCCAATCCGCGCCGCAATTGGCGGGCATTGGCGCAAGCGACATGAAAGCGATCATCCTCTCCGCCGGCCAGGGCTCGCGGCTCGGCCAGCTGACCGCCGAGAAGCCCAAGTGCCTGATCGACTTCGGCGGCCGCAGCCTGCTCGACCGCCAGCTCGACACGCTCGCCGCCAACGGCGTCGACGAGGCGGTGGTGGTGACCGGCTTTCGCGACGACCAGGTCGAGGCGGCGCTCGCGCGGCGCGCCGGGGGCCCGAGGGTGCGGACGATCTTCAACCCGTTCTTCAAGGTCGCCGACAATCTGGGCTCGCTGTTCATCGCCCGCTCCGAGCTCGCGGGCGACTGCCTGGTGTGGAACGGCGACACCCTGGTCTCCAACGCGCTGATGGGCCGGGTGGTCGCCAACCGCCGGCCCGGCATCTGCGTCACCATCGACCGCAAGCCATCTTACGACGAGGACGACATGAAGGTCGTCACCGACGGCGAGGGCCGGCTGCACGCGATCGGGAAAAGGCTGCCCAAGGGCAACGTCAACGCCGAATCGATCGGCCTGCTGGCGTTCCGCGACGGCGGCGCCGAGCGCTTCAGCCAGGCCATCGACCGCGCCATCCGCTCCGCCGAGGGGACGACCATCTGGTATCTGCGGGTGATCCACCAGATCGCCCAGAAGGACGATGTCTGGACGCTCGACATCCAGGGCGAGGAGTGGGGCGAGGTCGACTTCCCGCCCGACGTCGCGGCGGCGCGGGCGCTGGTCGAGCGCTGGGACCGCAACCAGGACGTCGCCGCGGCTTAAGGACTAATTCCTCCCCTCGATTTCGAGGGGAGGGGAACCAGCGAAGCTGGTGGAGGGGCCCTTCACCACCGCAGCCAGCCCCTCCACCATGCAGTCTGCGCTGCATGGTCCCCCTCCCCTGCAAATGCAGGGGAGGAACTTAAGCGTAGGGCGGCTTGTCGAGCCCCTTCGGGCTTTTCGTGAAAATCTCGCAGCCGGTTTCGGTGATGCCGATCGAATGCTCGAACTGGGCGCTCAATGAGCGGTCGCGGGTGACGGCGGTCCAGCCGTCGTCGAGCAGCTTTACGTCGGCGCGGCCGATATTGATCATCGGCTCGACCGTGAAGAACATGCCGGGCTTGAGCTCGGGTCCGGTGCCGGGGCGGCCGGCGTGGACCACCTCGGGGCTGTCGTGGAACAGGCGGCCGAGCCCGTGGCCGCAGAAATCGCGGACGACGGAGTAGCGGTGGGCCTCGGCATGGCGCTGGATGGCGCTGGAAATGTCGCCGAGGCGGTTGCCGGGCCTGGCGGCCTCGATCCCGAGCATCAGGCACTCGTAGGTGACGTCGACAAGCCGGCGCGCCTTCAAGGCCACGTCGCCGACCAGATACATGCGGCTGGTGTCGCCGTGCCAGCCATCGAGGATCGGGGTGACGTCCACGTTGACGATATCGCCGTCCTTGAGCGCCTTGTCGCCGGGGATGCCGTGGCAGACGACATGGTTGATCGAGATGCAGCAGCTCTTCGTGTAGCCGCGGTAGCCGAGCGTCGCCGGGACGCCGCCGCCCTCGAGCGTCAGTCTGTGGACGATCGCATCGATCTCGCCGGTGGTCGCCCCGGGAACGACGTGCGGGACCAGCGCGTCGAGGATCGAGGCGGCGAGGCGGCCGGCGGCGCGCATGCCTTCGAAGCCCTCGGGGCCGTGGAGCTTGATGACTCCGCTGCGGGCCTCGACCCGGTCGTCGCCGGAGACGGTGATATACTCGGTCATCGGCCCGATATAGGCGGAGCGCAAAGCAAACCCAACCGTTCGGAGCGGGGATGGCTGAGAACAAGGTCTGGACCGCGGCGCTGGTGGTGATCGGCGACGAGATCCTGTCGGGCCGCACCCAGGACAAGAACGTGGCGCAGGTCGCTGCCTGGCTCAACGAGCAGGGCATCCGCCTCGCCGAGGTGCGGATCGTGCCCGACGATGCCGAGCGGATCGCCGAGACGGTCAACGCGCTTCGCGGCGCCCACGATTATCTGTTCACGACCGGCGGCATCGGCCCGACGCACGACGACATCACGGTCGATTCGATCGCCGCGGCACTGGGCGTGCCGGTGGTCGTCCACCCCGAGGCGCGCCGGATCCTCGAGGACTATTACCGCAGCCGCGGCGGCCTGACCGAGGGGCGGCTCAGGATGGCGCGGGTGCCGGAGGGCGCCGAGCTGATCCCCAACCCCACGTCGGGCGCGCCGGGAGTCCGGATCGGCAACATCTACCTGCTCGCCGGGGTGCCGCACATCGCCGCGAGCATGCTGGAAGCGCTCGACGGGACGCTCGAGGGCGGCCGGCCGATGGTCTCGGTGACCCTCGGCGCCTTTGCCGCCGAAAGCGACGTCGCCGGGCTGCTGCGCGAGGCCGAGGACCGCCACCCGGGAGTCACCGTCGGCAGCTACCCGTTCCTCGAGGAAGGCCGCTACGGGGCCAATTTCGTCATGCGGTCCGAAGACGGGGACGCGGCGCGCCGCTGCGCCGGCGAGCTCGGCGATGCGCTGGCGGCAGCCGGCTACGAGGTGGTCGACGGCGGCATTTGAGCGGAACGCGCCCTCGCCGGGGCGTTCGTTGCCGAGCGTCACCGGCGGTGGTAGATTCCGGGCCACATCAGTCGGTTACAAAGGAGCCGAGCCATGCTCCTTCGCTTGCTGCCACTCGCACCATTGGCGTTGGCGAGCCCGGTCCTCGCCCAGTCGCCGCTGCCCGCCGCGGAGCCTTCGGAGATCGTCGTCCAGGGCCACCGCTACCGCGACGAGGACGTTCGCGAATTCATCGACGCTCTCACCGAGGCGGGCGGGGGAGACCAGATCAGCAAGTTCGACTGGGCGGTCTGCCCGGCCGCGGTCGGCCTCAGCGAGCCGCACCGGCGGGCGATCGCGGCGCGCATGCGCCAGGTCGCCGCGGCGGCCGGAATCCCGGTCGCGGGCGGGAACTGCCGGCCGAACGCCCTGGTCATCGCGACCAGGGACAAGCAGCAGCTGATCGAGGCGATGAGCCGGAAGTATCCGGCCTATTTCAGGGACGCGCACGGCCAGCGGACCAGGCCTCCCAGGCAGCCGGGGCCGGTGACGGTCTGGCATGTCGAAGGCCTGCTCGATGCCAACGGGATTCCGGCCGGGAGGGACTTCGATTCAAAGCATTTCATCGTCGAAAGCATGGATTCCTCGCGGCTGATCGCGGCCTCGCGCCCGCATTTCGTGGCGGGAATCCTGGTCGTCGAGCTCAACGCGCTCGCCGGCCTGACAAATACGCAGCTGGCGGACTATGCGGCCATGCGGCTGTTCGCCCGGACCGACCCGTCGCGGCTGAAAAAGGGGGCCGCGCCAACCATCCTGCACGCGATCGATGCGCCGATGGGAAGCGCCGTGCCGATCACCCTGACGAACTGGGACCTGGCTTACCTGAAGGCGCTGTACTCGACCGGGCGCAATCAAATCGCCCATCGGCAACGACACGAGATGCAGAAGAAGCTGCGCAAGGAACTGGAAGGGGTCCGCGGCCGGCCCGAGCGCTAGGCCAAGCGCCGAGCTAGCGCGGGAAGCGGTAGGCGACCAGGGCGCGGATGACGTCGCGGTTCTGCGCCAGCCAGCGCTCGGCGATCGGCCGGGCGGCGCGCATGCGCGCGAGGATCTCGCCCGCCGGCATGCCGCGAAGCCGCGCGTAGCGGGTCAGGGTCTCGGCTTCCTTGGCCTCGAACGCGGCGAGGTCGTAGCCGCCGTAGCGGCTCGCGACGAGGCTTTCGATCTCGTGGCTGATGATCTCCATCTGGGCCTTGTTGAGCTGGGCGGCCATGCCGCCGCGGGCCTTGAAGTCGAACTCGAAGATCTCCTGCGCGGCGACGGCGGCGAAGGTCGAGCGGTGCGGCTTCTCGAACACCCGGATGCCCCGCGACAGGCTGTTGCGGGCGTTCGACGAGTTGGGCGGAGTGCCCTCGAACACGGTCACCCAAAAAGGGCCGGCCCGCATCTGGTCGACGCGAGCCGGGGCGTAAAAGGCCGGTTGGGCGAGGGCGGTCGAGGCGATCGGCAAGGGCAGCGCCACGGCGGCCGCCAGTGCAAGTGCGAGAATCCTGGTCATTCGAGGGCCATAGCGCCCGGCGGGTGAGGGCCGTCTGAATCGCTCGTTGTCTCGGGTTCAGAAGGGCAGGGCGTCGCCGCTTCGCTGCGCTGCGGGCGCTCCAAAGCTTCGACATGTCCCCGGCATGTCGAATCTTGGAGCGGGTGAAGGGAATCGAACCCTCGTCGTAAGCTTGGGAAGCTTCTGCTCTGCCATTGAGCTACACCCGCCCGGCGAGAGCCGCCGATTGCCACGACGATGCTTCTGGCGTCAACCGGGCTTCGAGCGTCAACCGGGCCTCGACGGGTCAGCCGGCGAACCGGCCGAGGAAATCGTCGATCGCCGCGACCGCCGCCGGCTCGGTGAGCTCCGGCGCGTGGCCGACGCCCGGAACGGTGACGAGCTGGGCGCCGGGAGCGGCGTCGAGCATCGCCTTGGCCGTCGCGCGCGACAGCAGGTCGCTGCTCTCGCCGCGGACGATCAGCAGCGGGGCCTGGCCGAGCCGCCGGTAGAGCGGCCACATGTCGAAGGCGACCGCGCCGTCCGGCTGGTTGAACGGCTCGGCGATCGCCATGTCATAGTCGAAGACGATCGCGCCGCCCTCCTCGCGGCACAGGCGCCGCGCGGCGCGCAGCCAGTCGTCGTGGGTGAACGCCGCCGGCAGGTTGCGGTTGATCGCCGCGACATAATCGGCCGCCTCGTCCCAATTCGCAAAGCGCATCGGCTTGCCGACATAGCTTCGGATCCGCTCGAGGCCGCGCTCGTCGAGCTCGGGGCCGACGTCGTTGAGGATCGCCCCGGCGATTCGCTGCGGCTGGATGCCGGCGACCAGCATGGTGACGAGCCCGCCGAGCGAAGTCCCGACGAACACCGCGCGCTCGATTCCGAGCTCGTCGAGCAGCTGCAGGACGTCCGCGGCGTAGGTGACCGGGAGGTAGCGCGCGGGCTGCGGGTCGCGCTCGCTCATGCCACGGCCGCGAAAGTCGACGGCGATCACCCGGAAGCGGCCGGTGTAACGGTCGGCGAAGGCCTCGAAATCGCGCGAGTTGCGGGTCAGCCCGTGGAGGCACAGCAACGGCGGCCGGTCGGCGCTGCCCGGATAGTCGCGAAAATAGAGCTCAAGCCCGTCGCGGCTGGTCCAGGTGCGCGCCTGCCACGGCGCTGCTGTCTGGGCGGGGGGAGAGTCGTTCGGCATCAGCGGGCCGCGAGCCCGTGCCGGAGCAGGCGGTTGGTGATCGCCGCGACCTCGTCCGGGTCGCTGTCGCCCCACACCGCGAAGCGCAGGCCGAGGAACACGTTGGCGCCCATCAGCGCCCAGGCGACGACCTCGTGCGCGAGCGGCGATTCGTCGGCGCGCAGCTCGCCGCGCCCGGCCGCTTCCGACAGGCGCGCGGCGATCCGCGCCGCGGTCGTCTCGTAATGGGCGCGGAAGCCCTGCGGGTCGACGAACTCGGCCTCGTCGATGATCCGGTAGACCTGCTTGTTTGTCGCGGCGAAGCGCAGGAACGCGGCCAGCGCCCGGCGCTCGCGGTCGAGCCCGTCGGTGGCTCCGGCGAGCGCCGGTG
>DASTZO010000216.1:0-3685 GCA_035764265.1 Sphingomicrobium sp. | reverse complement strand
GGCCGCCTGCATCAAGGCGAGCTCGGCCGGCGACTTGATCATGCGCAGGGAGCGGACGATCGGGTTGGCGCTGACGATCTGCGCCCTCGGCAGCTGCTCCTTCAACCGGTCGAGGATGAAGAAGCGGTTGGTCTCCTCGAAGCCGACCGGCTGGCGGGCGACGCCGCGCTCGCGCAGGAAATCGGCGACCAGCTTGAGCGGTTCCTCATGCTCCTGCCAGACCCGGACCTCGGCGGGGATCGCCAGGCTCTCCTCGACCGACGGCTTTTCGAAGAAGGGCGTGACGACGATCGGCTCGCCCTCGGCCGGGATCACCGCGGCGGTCAGCCGCTCCGAGCGCCACCACTGGACCCCGGTGAAATAATCGAGGCTCGCGCCCGGCTCGATGAGGATCGCGCCGATGCCGTGCCGCTTCATCAGCGTGCGCGCCCTGGCGAGGCGCTCGAGCCGCTCGGCGCGGCCGATCGGCGGCGGCAAGACGATCGGCGCCGGGTCGGCGACCGCGGCCCGCGCCGAATGGAAGCTCGCGCCGCCCAGCAGCGTAGCGGCACTCGCGGCGGCGCTGCCCGTCAGGAAAGTCCGGCGACCCAGATGCGTCATTGGCAAGCCCCACGAAGCCCGTTCGCAGACATGTTGCACGATCGCGGCCGATCGGCCAGCAGCGCCCGGTGAACAGGCCCCGCGCCTCGACCAGTGGCCGATCGACACGGGCGGCGGCCGTTCAGCGCCTCCCCGGCGGCCGCGAGATGACCGCTTTGCTCGCCGGGCTGATGGCGCTCAACGCGTTCGCGATCGACGCGATGATCCCGGCGCTTCCGGCGATCGGCGAATCGCTGTCGGTCGAGCAGGAAAACCACCGCCAGCTGGTGGTGGTCGCGTACATGATCGGCTTCGGCTCGACCCAGCTGGTGTGGGGGCCCCTCGCCGACCGCTTCGGCCGCAAGCCGGTGCTCGCCGCCGGAGTCGCGCTCTACGCGGCGTTCGCCCTGCTGTGCGGGATCGCCGGCAGCTTCACCGTGTTGATCGCCGCGCGGGCGCTGCAGGGCGCGTCGGCGGCGGTCACCCGGGTGCTGGTCGTGGCGATGGTCCGCGACCTGTTCCGTGGCGAGGCGATGGCGCGGATGATGAGCCTGGTTTTCATGGTGTTCATGGTCGTGCCGGTGCTGGCGCCGAGCATCGGCCAGGCGATCCTTTTGGTGGCGCCGTGGCGGTGGATCTTCCTGGTGCTGGCGGCCTACGCGCTGATCATGCTCGCCTGGTCGTGGGTGCGGCTGCCCGAAACGCTGCATCCCGAGTACCGCCGCTCGCTTGCCTGGCGCGACATGGCAAGCGCCGCCTGGGCGACGATCCGGGAGCCGCAGTCGCGCGGCTACACGCTGGCGCTGACCATCACCTTTGGCAGCCTCACCGCCTACATCGCCTCGGTCCAGCAGATCGTGTTCGACTCGTTCGATGCGCCCAATGCGATCGGCCTCGCGTTCGCGGCGGTCGCGGCGCCGATGGCGCTCGCGTCCTGGACCAATTCGAAAGTGGTCGGCCGCTACGGGCTGCGGCGGGTCGGCCACGGCGGCGCGGTCGCGTTCGCCGCCGTGACCCTGGTCCACGCCCTGATCGGCGCGGCGGGCGGCGAGACCCTGGCGGTGTTCATCGTCCTGCAGGGGCTGGCGATGGCCTGCTTCGCCCTGACCTCGTCGAACATGGGAACGCTGGCGATGGAGCATATGGGGCCGATCGCCGGCACCGCCTCCTCGGTCCAGGGAGTCGTCGGAACCATCGGCGGAGCGCTGATCGGGCTGATGATCGGCCAGGCGTTCGACGGCACCGCGCAGCCGTTCCTGTGGGGAACGGCCGCGTGCGCCATGCTTTCGCTGATCATCGTGCTCCTGACCGAGCCGAAGCGGCTGTTCGCCGGCGTCGACCGGGGAGCCCAGGCCGAAGCGATGCCGTTGACTCCGCCGCCCGAGATTTAGGGCAGAGGACCTAATCCAAGGGCAAAGACCCTCACCCCAACCCTCCCCGCACGCGGGAGAGGGAGGAGGAGCGCAGCGACGTTAGGGTGAGAGCCTTACGCCTCGACGTCATCCTCGATCGCGTCGGCGCCGATCATCAGCGCCTCGGCGACCTCGTCGGTCTTGCCGCGAATCGCATTCTCGATCCGCTGCGCGACGTCGGGGTTTTCCTTGAGGTACAGCTTGGCGTTCTCGCGGCCCTGGCCGATGCGCACCGAATCGTAGCTGAACCAGGCGCCCGACTTCTCGATCAGGCCGGCCTTGACGCCGAGGTCGAGGATCTCGCCGACCTTCGACACGCCCTCGCCGTACATGATGTCGAACTCGACCTGCTTGAACGGCGGCGCGACCTTGTTCTTGACCACCTTCACCCGGGTCGCATTGCCGACGATCTCGTCGCGGTCCTTGATCTGGCCGATGCGGCGGATGTCGAGCCGCACCGACGCGTAGAATTTGAGCGCGTTGCCGCCGGTCGTCGTTTCGGGGTTGCCGTACATGACGCCGATCTTCATCCGCACCTGGTTGATGAAGATGACCGTGCAGCGCGAGCGGCTGATCGAGCCGGTCAGCTTCCTCAGCGCCTGGCTCATCAGCCGCGCCTGGAGGCCGACGTGGCTGTCGCCCATCTCGCCCTCGATCTCGGCCCGCGGCACCAGCGCGGCGACCGAGTCGATCACCAGCACGTCGATCGCGTTCGAGCGGACGAGCGTGTCGACGATCTCGAGCGCCTGCTCGCCGGTGTCGGGCTGCGAGACGATCAGCTCGTCGATGTCGACCCCGAGCTTCTTGGCGTAGGCCGGGTCGAGCGCATGCTCGGCATCGACGAAGGCGGCGCTGCCGCCGACCTTCTGCGCCTCGGCGATCGCGTGCAGCGCAAGGGTCGTCTTGCCCGAGCTCTCGGGCCCGTAGATCTCGACCACGCGGCCGCGCGGGAAGCCGCCGACGCCCAAGGCGATGTCGAGGCCGAGGCTGCCGGTCGAGACCGTGTCGATCTCGATCTTCTCGCGGCTGCCGAGCTTCATCGCCGAGCCCTTGCCGAATGCCCGGTCGATCTGCGCGAGCGCCGCCTCGAGCGCCTTCTGCCTGTCCATATTGCCCGAATCCAACCCTGCTGCGACCACTTTAAGCTGCGCTGACATGACCTTAGTCCTTTCGTCAATCGGCGCCATGCCGATCTGGCCTCTTCCATGCGGCGGTCGAGCCCCGCCCCGCGAGAAGAGCTGTGTATACGCTTTGTTCCGCGAGAACAAGAGGGGAACATTGACCAAGGAAAAGCCGCTGCAAAAGGCGCAGCGCCTCGGTCGCCGAAGGCGGCTCCGGCGGGACGAGATCGGCGATGTGGCTGGCGTGCTGGGCGCGGGCGCGAACGGTCGCGGGGGCCCAGAAATGGTAAACCCCACCGGTTTGACCCGGCGGGGTTCCCATGCTTCGGACCCGAGGGCCCAAAGCACGAAGCCACCCTAGCCGACGAACCGGATCGCGCAAGCCCTTTTTTTGGGCCGAGCGGCGAGCGGCGCCAAAAAGCTGTGGATAACTTTCGACGGGCCAGGCTCCCGAAGGGCGACTCGCCTCGCCGATCAGACCGGAGTGATGTCGGCCGCCCCGGTCTTGTCGCCCTCGCCGCTTTCGGGCCTCTTGTCGAAGACCTCGTCGATGATCCCGAAGGCCTTGGCCTC
>DASTZO010000215.1:0-2113 GCA_035764265.1 Sphingomicrobium sp. | reverse complement strand
TAAATCACCGCAGGCCAAGCCAGATCAGCGCCGCCGAGCCGGCGACGATCCGGTACCAGGCGAACGGCGCGAAGCCGTAGCGGGTGACGATTGCCATGAACGCCTTGACGACGATCACCGCGACGACGAACGAGACCAGGCTGCCGAGCCCGATCCACGCGAACTCGCCGGTCGGGATGTCGTCCCAATGCTTGAACAGCTGCAGCGCGGTGGCTCCGGTCAGGGTCGGGACGGCGAGGAAGAAGCTGAACTCGGCGGCGGTCTTGCGGTCGACCCCGAAGCTCATCGCCCCGAGGATGGTAGCGCCCGAGCGGCTGACCCCGGGAATCATCGCCAGGCACTGGACGAGGCCGATCATCGCCGATTGCCGCATCGAGACCGCGGCGACTCCGCCGCAGTCCTGCGGCCGCGCGAAGCGCTCGACGACCAGGATCGCGATCCCGCCGACGATCAGCGCCCAGCCGACCACGACCGCATTGCCGAGCAGCATCTCGATGTAATTGCCGAGCACGACCCCGAGCACCGCTGCGGGAAGGAAGGCGAGGAGGATGTTGCGGACGAAGGCGAATGCCGACGGCGAGCGCTGGAACAGGCCGACGACCACGTCGCGGAACGTGCGCCAGTAGAGCACGACCACCGCGAGGATCGCGCCCGGCTGGATGGCGATGTTGAAGACCGCCCAGGCGTCGGCGTCGAAGCCCAACAGCTCGGTCGCGAGGATCAAGTGGCCGGTCGACGAGACCGGGAGATATTCGGTCACGCCCTCGACGATGCCGAGCAGGATGACGAGGATCAGGACCGGCATCGGGCGAGGCTCGCTGCCGGTCCTAGGACGTGGCGGTCAGGTTGATTCGGCGGCCCGCGAAGCGCCCGCCCTTGTGGAATCGGCCGAGCCACTCGTGGGCGACCGCTCCCAGCGGAGTCGGCTTGATCCCGAACGCCTCGAGGCCCGGAGCGCCCTTGGCCGCCACATTGTCGCGCTGCAGCATCAGCCACTGGTCGCGAGTCAGCGGCGCTCCCGGGAGCCAGCCGAACCAGGCCAGCAGCGAAGCCATGAAATTGGGCATGTCGACCAGCTCGGGCTTCTGGCCGGTCGATTCCAAGATCGCCGAGTGAAGCTCGCGCATGCTCAGCACTTGCGGCCCGCCGATCTCATAGGTCTTGCCGCCATGCTGCTCCGGGTCGAGGGCCGCCCTGGCGATCGCCAAAGCAAGGTCGCGGACATAGACCGGCTGGAAGCGGCGCCGTGCGGCGATCACCGGCAGGAACGGCAGCCGGGCGAGTCCGGCGAGGCGGTTGGTGAGCTGGTCCTCGGGCCCGAACACCAGCGACGGGCGGATGATCGTCGCGCCCGGGAAGGCGGCTCGGACCGCGGTCTCGCCCTCGCCTTTGGTCTTGCCATAGTCGGCTTCGGAACCGGGATCGGAGCCGATCGCCGAGATGTGGACCAGCGCCCCGGCGCCGGCGTCGCGGGCCGCTTCGGCGACATTCCTCGCCCCGGTCACGTGCACCGCCCGGAAACGGCCTTTGAGGATTCCGCACAGGTTGATGGCCGCCGAGGCGCCGTCGAGCGCTCTAGCGACGCTGTCGCGGTCGGTGACGTCGGCCCGGACGAAGCCGAACTGGCCGACCTGGCCCAACGGCTGGATGAAGTGGGCGCGGCTCGGCCGGCGGCTCGCGACCCGCACCCTCACGCCGCTTTTCAGCAGCAGCTCGCAGACGTAGCGGCCGATGAATCCGCCGCCTCCGAACACCGTTACAAGCTCGTCGCCGCGCTCGATCATCGCGCCGCACTAGCGGCTCGGCCTCGCCATTGACAAGGCGGGAGCCGCGCCTTTAAGCGCCCGCGCCTACCGACTACATCCATGACATCGTGCCCAGGTGGCGGAATTGGTAGACGCACCAGCTTCAGGTGCTGGCGCTCGCAAGGGCGTGGAGGTTCGAGTCCTCTCCTGGGCACCATTCTCTTAAAGTTGATCGGGTCGCCTCAGGCGACCAGGCCTTTCGCTTCCAGCTCGGCGCGCGCCTGGTGGATGCGGTCGTGGGCGGTCTGCCGGGCCACCCATTCGGCAAGCTCGGCCAGGCCTTCGCCGAAGTCCTTTTCGGCGCGGAA
>DASTZO010000214.1:0-8136 GCA_035764265.1 Sphingomicrobium sp. | reverse complement strand
TTGCAGGAACTCCAAAACTGAGAGTCGGTAACGTGTCGCCATAACTACTCGGCGACTGCCACATCAACAGTGCTCTCCGGGCGGCCTTCACTTGGTGGCAAACGTCGGCACAACAAAAGAAACTTTCCTACAGCATCCTATTTGGTTCATGGTACGCGTATTAGAGGAACCAGAAGGATCAGGAATTTGGGCAAGCCATCAAAGCAGCAGATCGCCGACGCGATCATCCATTCGGCCAAAGCGGGCGAAAGCATGGCCGACTTCGACGCGCGAATCGCCGGGCTGAGCCGGATATCCGACGAAGAGCTCAGCGCGATCGGCGTCGCCCCGCCTACCTGTCCTGAGCCCGCCGACGGGCCGGCCAACATCGTCCCCGCGCCGATAGCGCCGGTCGACCCGGACCCGCCGGCGTTCGCGCCCGCGCCCCTTCGCCCGCGCCGCGACGGCTGGACCGCCGAGCGGCAGCGCGCGTTCATCGCCGCTCTGGCCGAAACCGGCTGCGTCAGCGAGGCCTGCGCCGAGGTCGGGATCACCCCGCGCAGCGCCTATCGCCTGCGCGAGCATGCCGCCGCGGCCGGCTTCCGAGTCGCCTGGGAGCACGCCGAATCCCTGGCTACCGCGCGGCTCACCGCTCTGGCGTTCGAGCGCGCGGTCCACGGCAGCGTCGAGCGCATCTACCGCGACGGGGTGCTGGTCGAGGAGCGGCGCAAGCCCAGCGACAAATTGCTGATGTGGCTGCTCTCGCACCGCGACCCGGTCGGCTACGGCTGGCTGACCCGCCCGCCCCGGGAAACGCCGCATTCGTCCTTCTACCCGTTGCAGTCGGCGCGCAGCGAGCTGCCGCACTTGCTCGGCGGGCTGGCGGACATCGGTCCCGAAGCCTGCGCGGCCGAGCCGATCCCCGGCGAGGCGCTGGATTACGATGCCGAGCCCCCGCGCGCGTGACGCGCCCGCGCCCGCGCGCACGTTGCAGTGCGACTTTTGCGACTTTCCAGCTCGAGCGCCCGAGCGCAGCGACAGGATTGCGCAGCAATCGTGGAGCGGCGTCGAAGAGTGCGCGAAAGCCGGCCGACGGGTCGGCAACGCCGAACCCGATCGGAAGCGAAGCTGACCGAAGGTCACCTCACGGCCGCCCGTGACGCTTTGCTTCGGTCCCCTACTCCAGCCGGATATGGACGACGCGATCGCTCGGCGACCAGCCGGTGACGGCGCTGAACCCGGCGATGATCGCGACGATCGCCAGCGTGAAGGCCAGGACTCCGAGCGTCACGGTCCACTGGTCGCGCTCGTCGCGGTCGGGGACCACGGTCTTCTTGTCGGTCCGCGCCGGCGGGTCGCGGCGGATGCGCGAGGGGCGCGCGCCGCCCGCCGCCAGGTCGACGGGCTGCTTTGCGGTCTGGAGCGGGCTGGCCATGGCCCCCTTGCTAAGCCGCAATGGGTTATGATTGCGTTAGTGATCGAGCCGCCGCGCGCAGCGGAGAGATTGCGAAGCGATCACGAGGCAGCGCGCACAGACGGCGAGATCCGGCCGACGACCGGCGACGCCGTGTCGATCGACGTCACGGATTCACTCCGTGACGGCCCATCGCGTCGCCGCCCGCTCGCCCCTACGCCGCCGCCGCCGCCGCGACCGGCACCGCGGGCCGCTTGCCCGCCTGCCAGCCGGCCCAGCTGGTCGCCGCGCCGATCGCGAAGCCGGCCAGCACCACCGCGGCGCTCGGCGTCTGGCCGATCGCCACCAGGACCGGCTGCAGCAGGGTCGAGTTCGCCAGCAGGCCCATGGTGAGCATCTGCGCGACGATGAAGCCGCCCGCGACCAGGAACGGGCTCGCCTGGGCCCGGTACTTGAGCCAGATGGCGGCGATGACCGCGAGCTCGAGCGCCATCGATGAGAGGATCGCCGGCATGATCAGGTGCAGATCGTCCGGCCCGCGGATCGCGAGGCCGGGCAGGTACCCGTTGAGGATCCGGCCGAACGGCGATTCGAACAGGATCAGCGGGGTCGCCAGCATGTAGCCGGAGTGCAGCCACACCTTCCGCCGGTATTTGAGGGCCCGGTAGTAGAGCAGGACATAAGCGGCGATCGCCAGCGCCAGCCCGACCACGAAGGAGCTTCCGAACATCGTCCGCACCGGGTCCGGGCCCGCGACGACCGTCTTGCCGGTCAAATCGATGATCGCCGCCAGCCCGCCGATCAGGAACGGGAACAGCAGCAGGCTCGACTTGCCGACCGCGCGGTGCAGCGGCAGCTGCGCCTTGTGCACCGCGATGCTCTGGGCGAGCACCATCCCCACCCACAGGCTGGCCGCGACCCCGTGGGCGTGGAATTGCCACGGGACGCTGCCCCATTTGGCGAAATAGCTCGGCCAGAAGCCGAGCGCGATCACGGCGATGACGAAGAGCACGTAATAAGGCGCGTGGCGGTATGGCATGGAGCCCCCTTGTGTCCGTGCCGCTGCGGCTTTTGCGGGCCGCGGAAACCGCCAATACCCCGCCCCGGCGCCCGCCGAAAGCCGGAAAATCGCGCTTATTTGGAGCCGCTTGGCTTTGGATCCTTTGCCTTCGCCGCCGCCGCGGCCGCTTCGGCCTCCTTCGCCTCGCGAAGCCGCTTGGCCTCGAGGTAATGATCATATTCGGACCGCTGCGGGTCGGTGACGAACATCTCGCCGACATTCTCGCCGCGGACCGCCTTGGTGGCCATGGTCCCCAGCACCATCGCCGCCCCGAGCAGGTCGATCCCGGCGCCGTACGTGCAGCCGAACGGCCCGACGCTCGCGCAGCTGGTGTCGGCCATCCGCTCGGGCCGCTTCGGCCGGCCGCTGCGCTTGGCCCGCTGCGCCTCGAGCAGGTCGGGGTCGATCCGGTAGCCCTGCGGCCGCGGGGCGCAGACGAAGATCTCGCCCGGCTCGATGGCTTCCGGGGCGGGCGAGCAGCCGTTGGCCCCCTTGCCCGGCGCGGATTCGGGCGGGCTGGGCGGTGCCGGCTGGCCGGAAGCGGGCGGCGCTGCCGCGGCGAGCAAGGCAATCGCGAGGGATAGGCCGGCCGGCATGGCGCTATCCATGTGCGCTGCGAGCTTGCGGCGCAATGAATGTCCGCCGCCGCCGCTGCCGGGCTTCTTGCCATGCAACGCCGCGCCCGCTGCGGCGTTTGCTTCCCGTCCGGAGGGGAACCCGAAGGAGTAAGCGGCATGCGTATAATGGTGCTTGGCTTCGCGGCGCCGCTGGCCGCCGTCGCCCTCCCCGCCGCCCCCGCCGTCGCGCTCGACCCGGCGAGCCCGCAATTCACCGTCGGCGCCGCCGCCGGGGTCACGGTTCACCGTGGCCAGCCGGGGCGCTTCGATCGTGGCTTCCGCCGCGACGGCGACCGCGACGACCGGCGCCGGCACCGCGGCGGCGACGATTTCGTCTTCATCTACGATCGCGACTGGCAGGGCGACACGGCGTGGCGGGCCAACAGCTACAACGACTGGTGGCACGAGCGCCCGTGGCGCGCCTACCCGCGCTGGGTCCGCAGCAACCAGGATTGCGAGCGCGTCTGGCAGGGCGGCGGCACCTGGCGCTGCGAGTGGTAGTTCGAGCTGCCGAGCGCAGTGAGCGGATTGCGGCGCAATCCTCGAATGGCGCGAAGAGACTGCGAGAACCGGCCGACGACCGCTTCAGGCGTGTCGATCGACGTCACGAATTCAGTTCGTGACGGCCCCCGCTGTCAGCCGTCGATCCAGCCGGGCGGTGCGGTGCCGGCTTCCGGCGGCGGGGGCGGGCGCTCGGGGTAGCGCTTGCCGGGAACCGCGGCGAGGATGATCAGGAAGGCGAGCACGGCCATCGCCGCGAACAGCAACACGAACGGCAGCATTCCGAGCGACAGCAAGCGCGGCGCCGAGGCTTCGGTGCGCGGCCTCATCCGGCGCCGGTGGCGCTCGCCGGCGCGGCCCCACAGCCGCGCCAGGTCGAGATAATCCTGGACTCGCGTCCAGTCCCGCTCCGGACGCGCGGGCTCGGGCTTCGCTTCCGCCGGCCTGGTCATCACCTGACAAGATGGGAGCGCCGCGCCGCGATGCAACGGATGGGTGCCGGACAGCCGCCCGTCAGCACCAACTGCTCTTGAGCCCGCCCCAATACCGCCGCGCCAACCCGCTGGCGCGCATGTCCTCGGCGATCGACTGTTTGGTCCCATTCGGCCGAATCCGGCGGATGGCGCGCAGGTCGCGGCCGTAGCGGTCTTGTCGGTCGTCGATCCGGCCGACCATCTCGAACGGCCCCTGGTTGAGCAGCCGCTGCAGCTCGGCGGTCGACGCTTCGGCTTTCGCGGCTTCCTCCGGGCAGCGCGCCTTCACCTCCGGCGCGTCGATGCCGATGATCCGCACCTTGCGCTTCCCAAGCTTGAAGGTGTCGCCGTCGATCACGCAGGCATGTCCGCGCCCCGGCCCGCAGCGGCTGAAGTGCTGGTCCACTTTCTCGGGCTCGCTCGCCAGGAACACCGGTGGCTCGACCAGCGCCGGGTCCGCGGCGGGCCAGATGGAAGCCACGATGCCAAGGAGGATGAACGGTCGAAGCTTGCCAAGCCAGCCGGCGGTCTCCCGGGCGAGGCCGCGCAGAGTGACTTTGCGGCGGAGGTCGCGATGCCCGTAACCGCTCGAACGTGTCCATCTGCGGCTACGGAAGCGGATGATTCTGCCCATCGGACCGAGCGCGCCGCACCGCTCACTCGAGCCGGCCGCCTAGCGAAGCACGCCCTTCTTGCGCATCGCGCTCGCGTAAAGGGCCAGCGCGGCCGCGACCAGGATGATCACGTAAGGCATGACCTTGAACAGCGGGTCGTCCGCGCCGGGGAGCGGCGGGGCGGCGACGATCTGGTAGCCGAGCCCGAGGATCGCCCCGACAAAGGACAGACCGAACGCCCACAACGCCCAGCGGTGGCGAAGCAGCAGCAGAACCGCCCCGGCGAGGCCTCCCCAGACCCCTAGGCCCCAGCCGAACTGGGCCCAGACCGGGAAGGCGTCGACCCAGGCGAGGGCCGCCTCGGGATCGACGGTCGGCATCATCTCCGCGAGATAATCCGTGTTGCGCATCCGGGTCATCAGATAGTCGTAGCAGCCGAAGCCGTTCCACAGCAGCGCCAGGGCGCCGACGATCCACAAATGCATCGGCGGGCGCGCCGGCGCGGAATCTTCCATGACGGTCGGTTGCTGCACGTCGTCGTCCATCGCTGGTCCCCCTCAAGCTCGAGGCAGCGGGCGGCGCTGCCGGCCGACGCGGCACCTGGCCGGAAGCGGCGAAGGCCCCGGCGCGGCGGATCAGGCTCCATCGCGGAATCGAAGTCAAGCGCGGCGTCTATCGCCGCTCGAGCTCGCGCTTCAGCTGCGCCAGACGGACCGTCGCGCGCGCCGCGTGCGGGCCGATCCACCGCTCGTGGATCTCGTGGATTGGCAGTGGGTTGAGGTGGTTCCAGCGTTCGCGCCCCTTGCGCACCGCGATCACCAGCTCAGACTCCTCGAGCACCTTCAAATGCTGCATCACCGTGCACCGGTCGAGCTCGGGGAACAATGCGCACAGCATGCCCGTGGTCAGCGGCTGGTCGCGCAGCTGGTCGAGGATCTGGCGCCGGATCGGCGCCGCGAGCGCCTTGAAGGTGCGGTCGAAGCGGTCGCTGATTGACATGTTATAATCCTATAACGTATTTGCGCACGACTCAAGCACGCGAGCGGAGGCTTGTCATGGAACTCAAGTTCAGGGTCGCGGCTCGGATCGCGAGGCCCGTCCACGAGGTGTTCGAGGCGGTCGCCGACCCCAATCAGCTGTCGCAATATTTCACCACCGGCGGCGCCAAGGGCCGGCTGGTGGCGGGCGCGACCGTGACCTGGGACTTCCACGATTTCCCCGGCGAGTTCCCGGTCGAGGTGATCGAGGTCGTGCCCGACGAGAAGATCGTGCTGCGCTGGGACGCGGCCGAGGGCGAGCAGGCGGTCGCCGACTTCGACGACGGCAAGCAGCCGCGGATCACGACCGCCGACTACAAGACGACGGTGACGATGAGTTTCACGCCGATCGACGGCGGCAGCCGCACCCTCGTCGAGATCCGCGAGGTGGGCTGGCGCGAAACGCAGGGAGGCCTCGACGCGAGCTACGGCAATTGCATGGGCTGGTCGCAGATGCTGTGCGCATTGAAGGCGTGGCTCGAGCACGGCCTCAACCTGCGCGAGGGCATGTACCAATAGCCGCCGGGTCGACGGAACCTGTGTGTGTCGAGCCGGTTCACTGACCGATGGCGCATGCAAGCTCGAAAGCCCTGGGGGCGTTTGCGGCGATGGCCTTGCTCGGTTCCTGTGCGGCCGCGCCCCCCGCCGAGCCCGCTGCCACCGCCCAATCGATCCTGCAAAGCTCGACGCCGGCCGATGGTTCGACGGTCCAGGGCCCGGTCGATTCACTGGAGCTGCGCTTCTCGCCGCCGGCGCGGCTCCATGAGCTGACCGTCACCGGCAGCGATGGCCTCACCATGCCGACGATGGTCACGACCGTCGGCGAAGTGCCGCATTATTCGATCCCGCTGCCCGGCCTTGGCGCGGGCGCCTACACCGTCAATTGGCGGGCGACCGCCGCCGGCGCGTCACACCGGGGCAGCTTCCGCTTCACCGTCCGCTGAGCGCGGCCGAAATCAGTGGCGCCCGCGCCGCTCCCTCGCCAGCCGCGACATCAGGATCGCCGCGCGCTTGGCCTGCTTGAAGATCGACGGGATGTCGACCGTCTCGCCCGGAGCGTGGGCGCCGCCGCCGGCCGCTCCGAGGCCGGCGAGCCCGTCGACGTCCTTGGCGACGAAGCTGATGTCGGCGGCGCCGCGCTTGACCGGGTCGAGCTCGCCCATGTCGGGCAGCGCCATGTCGCGGTTGACCGCGTTGAGCCGGGCCAGCAGCGCGCGGTTGCCCTCGGTCGGCGCCATCGGCGGATAGCCGTCGGGCGGGAAGTCGATCTCCGAGCGGGCGCCGGGCAGCGGCCGGGCGACGATCGCGCGCATCTTCGCCTGGGTGCGGGCGATCTGCCCGGGGTCGATGGCGCGCAGGTCGCCGCGGGCGATCGCGGTCCCGGCGATGATGTTGGTCTTGCCGGTCGCCGAGATCCGGATCCGGTCCGGGTCGAGCTGGGCGGTCGCTCCGCCGCCGACCAGGCCGACGTTGTAGGTCAATTTGTCCTCGGGAAGCTCGCGCCGGAACGCTTCGATGATCCGCGCCAGCTCGTAGACCGCTCCCGAGCCCGCGCTCGGGGTGAAGATGCCGCTCGAATGGCCGCTGCGCGCGGTGACCGTCACCGTCCACTCGTCGGAGCTGCGCCGCGCGGTCGAGCCCATGTCGCGCCCGTTCTCCTGCACCAGCCCTTCGAAATCGAGCGCCACGTCGGCCCATTTGCCGGCCGCGACCAGGTCGCGCCGGCTGATTTCGACCGGGCCCGAATCCTCCTCGTCGCCGGTCAGGAACACGGTGATGTCGGCATTTTTGAGAGTCCCCGCCGCCTTCATCGCCCGCAACGCGGCGACGATCACCGCCATCCCGCCCTTGTCGTCCTCGGCTCCCGGGCCTTCGCCGACGTCGCCTCGGCGGACCCAGCGCTGGAACGGCGAATCCTTCTCGAACACCGTGTCGAGATGGCCGATCAGGAGCAGCCGCTTGCCGCGCCCGTTCCCCTTGTGGCGGGCGACGAGATGGCCGGCGCGGTTGGCCGCCTTCATGTCGATCCACTCGACCTTGAAGCCGAGCGGCTCGAGCTCGGCCCGGAGCATGTCGCCGACCGCCTTCACCCCTTCGAAGTTCATCGTGCCGCTGTTCTGGTCGACCCACCGCCCGAGCATCGCGACGGTCCGCTCCTGCTCGGCGTCGACGGTCCGGATCATTGCCTGCTCCGGCCGGCTCAGCTGGGCCGGGGCGGGGGCGGCGAACGACAAGGCGAAAGCGGCGGCGGCGGCCGCGAATGGGCGGAGGTTCATGGGCGCAGCCTAGCCTGCCGCCGAGCTGAGGCAAGGCCGTTTTGGGTAAGGGCGTTCTGCGCAACCAATGTTTTTGGCGAATTTGCTGTCCTACAGCCAACCTATCTGGTTACTTACCTGCGACTGGGAAGAATTCCGGGGTGGAGAATGACCAGTGGACGAATC
>DASTZO010000213.1:0-6419 GCA_035764265.1 Sphingomicrobium sp. | reverse complement strand
GTCCGCGACGGCAATCCGGCGGTCCGGATGTATCGCCTGGCCGGATTCAAGCCCGCCGGCCGGCGGCCCAACTATTATCGCGGCAGCGATGGGCGCCAATACGACGCGATTACACTCGCATTTTCGATATAATTCTAACGGCCGTCAATTGTCCGCATCTATTGCGTCAAGAACAGCAGCCTCTTATTGCTGTTGTCGCTGAGGTGGCGAAGCCGCTCAGAACTCTGCTCAACTTGGGAAATATCCGATGGTCGACAATGAAGGTGCCGAAGACACTTTACTCGCGCTGACCGCAGACATCGTCGCGGCGCACGTCAGCAACAATAGCGTTGCAGTCAATGATTTGCCGAACCTTATCCAGAACGTTCACGCCGCCCTGAGCACCATCTCCGATACGCGCTCGGCGCCCGAAGCGAGGCCGGAGCCCAAGGTCCCGATCCGCTCTTCGGTCAAGCCCGACTATATCGTCTGCCTCGAGGACGGAAAACGACTGAAGATGCTCAAGCGGCATCTGATGACCCATTATCAGATGACCCCCGACCAGTACCGGCAGAAGTGGGGCCTCAACGCCGACTATCCGATGGTCGCTCCCAATTATGCCGAGCAGCGCCGGGCGCTCGCCAAGTCGATCGGGCTGGGCACCAAGCGGCGCAAGACGCGCGGCGCCAAGTAGAAGGTTCCTCCCCGGGCCGGGGAGGATACCTTTGACCGGGCCGCGCTCACTGCCTAACTAAGGGCCATGCACCGCGACATCGACATCGAGGCCCTGTGCGCCGACAAGGGGCTGCGGATCACCGAGCAGCGCCGGACCATCGCGCGCATCCTGTCCGAGGCGGAGGACCACCCCGACGTCGAAACGCTCCACGAGCGCGCCGCCGCGATCGACCCGAAGATCTCGATCGCCACCGTCTACCGGACGGTGCGGCTGTTCGAGGAGGCGGGAATCCTCGAGCGGCACGAGTTCGGCGACGGCCGCTCGCGCTACGAAGCCGCGTCGGACGCCCACCACGACCATCTGATCGACGTCGAAACCGGCAACGTCATCGAGTTCGTCGACGAAGACCTCGAGGAGCTTCAGAAGCGGATCGCCGAGAAGCTCGGCTTCCGCCTCGTCGACCATCGCATGGAGCTGTACGGCGTCGCCCTCGACCGCGGCCGCTGAGCCGCCCTCGGCCAAGTGGCGGGCCGGATTGCGAATCGCCGCGCTCGGCGGCTGGTTCCTGCTGTGCGTCGTCCCGCATCTGGTCTCGAAGCTGTTCGGCCGCTCGCGCTGGCCGCGCCGCTTTCTGTCCGGCTCGGCCGCGATCTGCGGAGTCGATGTCCAGGTCGAGGGCAAGCTCGCCAATTCCCAGTCGATGCTGCTCGCCAACCACACCAGCTGGCTCGACGTGCCGGTGCTCGCGGCGGCGACCGGCTGCGCGTTCGTGTCCAAGGCCGAGCTCAGCCGGCACCCGGTGATGAAGTGGCTCGCCGACCAGAACCGCACGCTCTACATCGACCGCTCGGACCGGCGCGGGCTGCACGACCAGACCAGGGCGGTGCGCAGGGCGCTGACCGGCGACCAGCCGCTGGCTCTGTTCCCCGAAGCAACGGTCGCGAACGGCGGCCGGCTGCTCCCGTTCCGCGCCGCACTGCTGACCGCGGTCGCCCCGCCGCCGCCGGGCTGCGCGATCCAGCCGGCGGCGATCGACTATGGCCCGGCCACGCCGGCGCTGGGCTGGGCGAGGGGCGAGCACGGGCTTGCCAACGCGGTCCGGATCCTCGGGCGAAGGGGGCGGATGACCGCGACCGTGCGGCTGCTCGAGCCGCTCGACCCGTCGCTCGACCGCAAGGCGATGGCCAAGGCCGCGCACGATGCGATCGCCGCGGCGCTTGCGCCTTCCGGTATCGCGCCGGCTGGCTTATAGCCCGTCCGACCCATGACCTCGCCCCTGAAAAGCTTCCGCATCAAGTCGTTCGGCTGCCAGATGAACGTCTACGACGGCGAGCGCATGGCCGAGCTGCTGGGAACGACCGGCCTCGCTCCGGCCGCCGACGGCGAGGAGCCCGACCTGGTCGTCCTCAACACCTGCCACATCCGCGAGAAAGCGGCGGAAAAGGCCTATAGCGACATCGGCCGGCTGCGGCGCGAGGACGGGTCGCGGCCGCTGATCGCGCTCGCCGGCTGCGTCGCCCAGGCCGAGGGGGCGGAGGCCGCGGCGCGGTCGAAGATGATCGACATAGTCGTCGGGCCGCAGGCCTACCACCGGCTTCCGGAGATGGTCGCGCAGGCTGCCCGCGGCGACCGGCCGGTCGACACCGCCATGCCGGCCCTGTCCAAGTTCGATGCGCTGCCGCGGCGGCGGCGGGCGGCGCCGAGCGCCTTCCTCACCGTCCAGGAAGGCTGCGACAAGTTCTGCACCTATTGTGTCGTGCCCTACACGCGCGGCGCCGAGATCTCGCGGCCGTGGGGCGATATCGTCGCCGAGGCGCGGGCGCTGGTCGAGGGCGGCGCGCGCGAGATCGTGCTGCTCGGCCAGAACGTGAATGCCTGGAACGATGACGGCCGCGGGCTCGATGCGCTGATCCGCGCGTTGTCGGGGATCGATGGGCTCGAGCGCATCCGCTACACCACCAGCCACCCGGCCGACATGAGCGACGGATTGATCGCCGCGCACGGCGAGGTCGGCAAGCTGATGCCGTACCTGCACCTGCCGGTGCAGTCGGGCAGCGACAGGATCCTCAAGGCGATGAACCGAAGCCACTCGACCGACAGCTATTTGCGGACGATCGACAAGGTCCGTGCCGCGCGGCCCGACATCGCCTTTTCGGGCGATTTCATCGTCGGCTTCCCGGGCGAGACCGATGCGGACTTCGAGGCGACCCTGAGCATCGTCGACGCGGTCGGCTACGCGGCGGCCTATTCGTTCAAGTACAGCGCCCGGCCGGGCACCCCGGCGGCGGCGATGGACGGCCAGGTCGCTCTGCAAGTGATGGACGAGCGGCTGCAGCGCCTGCAGGCGCGGATCGCCGAGCACCAACTCGCCTTCAACCGAGCCTCGGTCGGCCGGCGCACGTCGGTGCTGGTCGAGCGCAGGGGCCGCAAGGGCGGCCAGATGATCGGCCGCAGCCCATGGCTGCAGTCGGTGCATTTCGAGAGCGCCGCGGAGCCCGGCGACATGGTCGACGTCACCCTGGTCGCCGCTGGTCCCAACAGCATGGCCGGAGCGGCCCCCGCCGCCCAAAACGCCCGGGCTGCCGCCTGATGGCCCGCCGCGACCTTGCAGCGGTCCCGGACCGCGCCCGCCTCGAGCTCGAGTTCGACCAGCCGTACCTGCTCGGGCCGCTGTTCGGCGACTATGACCGCCACCTGATCGCCATCGAGCAGCGCCTCGGGGTGCACATCGCGGCGCGCGGCAATCGGGTCCAGATCGAGGGCGAGGCCGACGCCGCGGCGCGGGCGCGCGACGTGCTGGTCGGGCTCTACAACCGGCTCGACCAGGGCCACGACGTCGACGCCGCGGCGGTCGAATCGGTGATCGCCATGGCCGCCCAGCCGAGCCTCGACGGGATCATCGAGGACGAGGTCACCTCGCCGCCGCGGGTGATGATCCGCACCCGCAAGAAGACCGTCGTCCCGCGCTCGACCGTGCAGACCGCCTACATGGAGGCGCTGGCCCGCGACGACATGATCTTCGCGCTCGGCCCGGCCGGCACCGGCAAGACCTATCTCGCGGTCGCACAGGCGGTGTCGCAGCTGATCAGCGGCAGCGTCGACCGGCTGATCCTGTCGCGGCCCGCGGTCGAGGCCGGAGAGCGCCTCGGTTTCCGTCCCGGCGACATGAAGGACAAGGTCGACCCTTATCTGAGGCCGCTCTACGACGCGCTCTACGACATGCTCCCGACCGAGCAGGTCGAGCGGCGGATCGCCTCGGGCGAGATCGAGATCGCGCCGCTCGCCTTCATGCGCGGGCGGACCTTGAACGACGCCTTCATCATCCTCGACGAGGCGCAAAACACCACGCCGGCGCAGATGAAGATGTTCCTGACCCGCTTCGGGATGCGCAGCCGGATGGTGATCTGCGGCGACCCAACCCAGGTCGACCTGCCCGACCCCGGCAAGTCGGGGCTCGCCGACGCGGTGTCGCGCCTGTCGGGCATCAAGAGCCTCGCCGTCATCCGCTTCACCGCCGCCGACGTCGTCCGCCATCCGCTCGTCGGCCGGATCGTCGAGGCCTATGAGGGGCCCGGAGCGTGAGGCGCGCATGATGCTCGAGGTCGCCATCGAGACCGACGCGGAATGGGACAGTAGCACCGACTGGCAGGCGCTGGCCCGGGCCGCCGCGGAATCGGCGATCGCCGAAAGCGCCTTCCCGCACCTCGCGACCGGCCCGCGCCCGGTCGAGCTTTCGGTCCGGCTGACCGGCGACGGGCAAGTCCAGGCGCTCAACGAGCAGTGGCGCGGCAAGGACCGGCCGACCAACGTGCTGTCGTTCACGATGGCCGAGCCGGGCGAGCTCGAGGCCGCTTCGGGCGACGGGCCGGAGCTGATGCTCGGCGACGTCGTCCTCGCGCACGGCGTGTGCGCCGCCGAGGCCGAGGCCAAGGCGGTCCCGATCGCCGACCATGCGGCGCACCTGCTGGTCCACGGGACGCTGCACCTGCTCGGCTGCGACCACCAGGACGATCGGTCGGCCGCGGCGATGGAGCAGCGCGAGGTCCGGGCGCTTGCCCGGCTCGGCATCGCCGACCCCTATGAGGGGACGCGCTGATGGCGACCCAGCAGGACGAGGTCGGCTCGCGGCTGTGGCGCGGGATGCGCGCGCTGATTTTCGGCGACGACGGCGAGACCAGCCTTCGCGACCAGATCGAGGAAGCGATCGACGAGGCCGAGACCGCCCGCCCGGTCACCGGCGACCTCAGCCCGCACGAGCGGCAGATGCTCCGCAACCTGCTGCAGATGGGCGACCGCACCGCCGGCGACATCTGCGTGACCCGCGGCGACATCATCGCGGTGCCGGCGACGACCGGCTTCGAGGATTTGATCCGCGCCTTCGCCGACGCCGGCCACAGCCGGCTCCCGGTCTACGGCGACAGCCTCGACGAGGTCGTCGGCATGTACCACATCAAGGACGTCTTCATCGCCGACGTCGACGAGACCCGCGACCGCTCGCCGGGCTCGCTGATGCGCACGCCCTTGTTCGTCCCCGAATCGATGGGGGTGATCGACCTTCTGGCGCGGATGCGCGCCGACCACATCCACCTCGCCATCGTCGTCGACGAGTTCGGCGGCACGGAAGGGCTGGTGACCATCGAGGACGTCGTCGAGGAGATCGTCGGCGAGATCGAGGACGAGCACGACGAGGAAACCGGCCGGATGCTGATCCTGCTCGAGGAGGGCCTGTGGGAGGCGGACGCCCGGCTCGAGCTCGAGGAACTGACGGCGACGGTCGACGCCCGCCTGACCGCGGAGGAAGACGAGATCGACACGCTCGGGGGCCTGGTGTTCCTGATCGCGGGGCGGATCCTCAAGCCCGGCGAATCGGTCGTCCACCCGTCGGGCTGGCGGCTCGAGTGCGTCGACGCCGACGGCCGGCGCATCCGCCGAGTCCGGCTCCACGCCCCCGAGGTCCCGGGCGCGGCCTGATCTGCGTTTTCCTGGTTACTTCGCGGCGAACAATTTGCCGGGATCGGCCATTGCCTTGAACTCGAGCGCATTGCCGGCCGGGTCGGCGAGGAACATGGTCGCCTGCTCGCCCGGCTCGCCGGCGAAGCGGACGGTCGGCGGGATGATGAACTCGACCCCCGCCGCCTCCAGACGCTCGGCGAGCGCGCGCCACTCGTCCATCGCCAGCACCAGCCCGAAATGCGGCACCGGCACGGCCTCGCCGTCGACCGGGTTGCTCGCCCGGTTGCGCGCCGCGCCCGGCGCGAGATGGGCGACGATCTGGTGGCCGCGAAGGTCGAAATCGACCCAATGGTCGGCGCTGCGCCCCTCCGGGCAGCCGAGCACGCGCCCGTAGAAGTCGCGCGCCGCGGCGAGGTCGTCGACCGGGAAGGCGAAGTGGAACGGCGGCAGGGTCATAAGGTCGCTTTGTCATCGCGAGCAGCGCGAAAGCAAGGGGAAGCGATCAAGGCGTGCAGCCCGCATCGGCTGACGGTCCCAATCCCGCCCGGCGCCTGCTTCCGACCCGAAGCGGACTTTTGATTTTCGATGGCAGAGGGCTTCAGGACGGGCGTCGCCCCTGTCGCCAGGTGCGCCGACTATTCCGCGTTCATCTTCATTAGCTCGATTTCCTGCTTCAGCCGTTCGATCTCGAGCTCGTAGACCTTCGAGCAGTCGATCCGCTTCGGCTTGCCGCCGAGCGGAAGGGTAACCCGCGCATAGCCCAGCACTTCGCGGTCGCGATCGTTGATGCTGATGAAGGCGTTGCCGGACT
>DASTZO010000212.1:0-4154 GCA_035764265.1 Sphingomicrobium sp. | reverse complement strand
TGAAGCGCTCGCCGGCCTGCTCGAGGAACGCCTTGCGCGCCTCGCCCAATAATTTGCCGCCGATTTCGTGGAATTGCGCCGACAGGCTCTCCTTGGCCTCGCGCACCGCCTCCAGCTGCTGCTGGAACGAACGCTCGCGCTCCTCCTGGGCGGCCTGGAGCACGGCCAGCTCGCTGGCCGCCGAGCGGTTCGAATCGCGCTCCTGGGCGACCGCGTCGAGCTGCAGGCGCAAATTGTCGATCACTTCCCTGCTCGACGCGGAGGCGCGGCTGCCGACCAGCCAGCCGATCAGAGCGCCCAGCGCCAGCGCGATCAGGGCAATGAGAATGACGCTCAGGTCCATCGACCGACTCCCCTCGTCCCTTGGGCGGGAACAGAGTGTGAACTCTAGGGCCGGCGGGCGGGCCGCTCAAGCGGAACCTTGACCGACCGCACCGGTTCAGTGCTTGCCGGCACGAAGGGGAAGTCCATGTCCATCCGCAAGATGATCGCGCTCCATCCGGCCGCGAAGGAGCACGTCAACCAGCCGCTCGGCGATGCCGTCCACCACGCGATGTATTGCGCGAAGATGTGCGCGTCGTGCGCCGACGCCTGCCTCGCGGAAGCCATGGACATGACCCAGTGCATCCGCTCGTGCCTCGACTGCGCCGACGTGTGCGAGGCGGCGGCGAAGCTGGGCCTGCGCCGGAGCGCCTCCAACGAGGCGGTGCTGAAGGAGATGCTCGAGCTGTGCGCGCGGACCTGCGACGCCTGCGCCGCCGAGTGCGACCGGCTCGACCACGAGCATTGCAAGCTGTGCGCCCAGATCTGCCGCGAGTGCGCCGACGACTGCCGGGCCGCGGCGCTGACGATCAGCTCCTAGGTCCTCCCCGGAACGGGGAGTGGGACCAGCGAACGAAGATTCGACGGTGGGGGGCGTGGTGCGGGTCGCTGGGCCCCCTCCGTCAGTCGCTCCGCGCCTGCCACCTCCCCGTTCCGGGGAGGAATGAGATCAGGCGGCCCTGAGCGCGCGCTCCTTGCGCATCTTGGCGAGCTTCTTGAGCACCATCTCGCGCTTGAGCCGCGACAGATGGTCGATGAACAAAATGCCCTCGAGATGGTCCATCTCGTGCTGCAGGCAGACCGCGATCAGCCCCTCGAGGTCGGCCTCGTGGGGCTTGCCGTGCTCGTCGAGCCAGCGGGCGCGGATTCGATCGGGCCGCTCGACGTCGGCATATTGGTCGGGCACCGACAGGCAGCCCTCGAGATAGGGCACTTCCTGGTCGGAGCGGGTGAGGATCTCCGGGTTGATGAACACCCGCGGGTCCCTGACCGGCTCGCCGCCCTCCTCCTCGGGCTCCTGGAGGTCCATCACCAGCACCCGCTTGGGGACTCCGACCTGGATCGCGGCGAGGCCGATGCCGGGCGCCGCATACATCGTCTCGAACATGTCGGCGATCAGCTTGCGCACCTCACCGTCGACCGTCTCGACGGGCGAGGAGATCTGACGCAGGCGCGGGTCGGGGACCTCGACGATGGGGAGGATGGCCATGGCGGTTATTTAGTCGCTGGAGGCGCTTGCTTCAAGCAATCGGCCGCCTTGCGCGCAACGCCTGGGCAAGCGTCCCCTCGTCGAGATAATCAAGCTCGCCGCCGACCGGCAGGCCGTGCGCGAGCTGGGTCAGCCGGACCGGATATTTCTCAAGCCTTTCCGCGAGATAATGGGCGGTGGTCTGACCCTCGAGGGTCGCGTTCATCGCCAGCACCACCTCGTCGATGCCGCCCGCGGCGACGCGTGCGACCAGCTTGTCGATGCCAAGGTCCTCGGGCCGCACGCCCTCGAGCGCCGACAGGCGCCCGCCGAGCACGTGATAGCGGCCCGGGAACAGCCGCGAGCGGTCGAGCGCCCACAGGTCGGCGACCTCCTCGACCACGCACAGCAATTTGTCGTCGCGGCGCGGGTCCGAGCAAATGCCGCACGGGTCCGACGTGTCGAGGTTGCCGCAGGTCGAGCAAGTCGACAGCCGGGTCGCGACGTCCCGGAGCGCGGCCAGCAGCGGCTCGAGCGCGGTCTCGCGGCGCTTCATCAGGTGCAGCACCGCGCGGCGCGCCGAGCGCGGCCCGAGCCCCGGAAGCCGCGCCAGCGCCTGCGAAAGCGCCTCGATCTCCTGCGATGCCATATTGACCCCATACCGTTCGGGCTGAGCGTGTCGAAGCCCTGTTCTTCACTTTCCGCCTGAGATGGTAAGGACAGCCCTTCGACAGGCTCTGGGCGAACGGGATTTTCTTTGCGTGTAATCTTCATGGGCAGCCCCGAGTTCGCGGTGCCGAGCCTCGACACCTTGGTTGGGGCCGGGCACGAGATTGCCGCCGCTTACTGCCGGCCGCCCCGGCCCGCCGGGCGCGGCAAGGCGGAGCGCAAGACCGCCGTCCAGCGGCGCGCGGAGGCGCTCGGCATCGAGGTCCGCACGCCGGCCAGCCTCAGGTCCGCCCAGGAGCAGGCGCGCTTCCGGTCGCTCGACGCCGATCTGGCGGTGGTCGCGGCCTACGGGCTGATCCTGCCCGCGCCGATCCTCGCGGCGCCGCGCGCCGGCTGCATCAACGTCCACGCATCGCTGCTGCCGCGGTGGCGCGGCGCGGCGCCGATCCAGCGCGCGATCCTCGCCGGCGATGCGGTCAGCGGGGTGACCATCATGCGCATGGACGAAGGGCTCGACACCGGCCCGATGCTGCTAAGGCGCGAGCTTCCGATCGCCGGAAAGAACGCCGGGGAAGTCACGCAAGAGCTTGCACAATTGGGCGCGGAAGCCTTGCTGGAATGGCTCGCCAAGCCGACCCCGGCGGTGCCCCAGCCCGAGGACGGCGTCACCTACGCGGCCAAGGTCGCCAAGGCCGAGGCCCGGATCGACTGGAGCCGCGGCGCCGAAGAGGTCGTCCGTCAGGTGCTGGCCTTCGCCCCGGCCCCGGGCGCCTGGTTCGAGGCCGGCGGCGAGCGGGTCAAGCTGCTCGATGCGGAACTCGGCAATGGCTCCGGCAAGCCCGGCGAAGTGCTCGACGAGCGGCTGGCGGTCGCCTGCGGGCAGGGCGCGGTCCGGCCACTGGTGATCCAGCGCGCCGGGCGGGCGCCGATGACGCCGCAGGAGTTGCTGCGCGGCTTCGCCATTCCCGCCGGAACGGTCCTCGAATGACGCGCTGGCGGCTGACCATCGAATATGACGGCCGCCCGTTCATGGGCTGGCAGCGGCAGGACAACGGGCCCTCGGTCCAGCAGCAGGTCGAGGCGGCGATCTTCCGGATGACCGGCGAGCTGGCGAGCGTCCACGCCGCCGGCCGCACCGATTCCGGAGTCCATGCGCTGGCGATGAGCGCGCATGCCGACATCACCAAGACGCTGACCGCGCACCGGCTTCGCGACGGGCTGAACGCGCTGGTCCGGCCCGACCCGATCGCAATCCTCGCCGCAAGCGAAGTCGCCGACGACTGGCACGCGCGCTTCTCGTGCATCGGGCGGCGCTACCGCTACCGGATCCTCAATCGGCGCGCTCCGCCGGCGATCGAGCGCGGCCGGGTGTGGCACGTCGCCGTGCCGCTCGACGGCGGGGCGATGGCCGAGGGCGCGGCGATGCTGGTCGGCCGCCACGACTTCACCACCTTCCGCTCGGCCCAGTGCCAGTCGCAAAGCCCGGTCAAGACGCTCGACCGGCTCGACGTCACCCGCGACGGCGACGAGATCCGGGTCGAGGCGGCGGCGCGCAGCTTCCTCCACCACCAGGTGCGCTCGATGGTCGGCTGCCTGGCGCTGGTCGGGCGCGGACAATGGACGCCGGCCGACATAAGGGCGGCGCTCGACGCCCGCGACCGCGCCGCGCTGGGGCTCAACGCGCCGCCGGAAGGGCTGTATTTCGTGGAAGCGCTCTACCCCTAGGATTGTGCACTGCAGCACTTGAAGGATGGCGAGCGAGACCAAATCTGCTAGTGGCGCGGCCAATCTGCTAGTGGCGCGGCCGCCGTTCGAAAAGGAACCCACCCCGTGATGCGGGTGATGATGAAATCCAAGATCCACCGGGCGACGGTGACCCAGGCCGACCTCGACTACGAGGGCTCGGTGACCATCGACGCCAATCTGCTCGAAGCGGCGGACATCCTGCCGTACGAGCGTGTCGACATCTGGAACG
>DASTZO010000211.1:0-14831 GCA_035764265.1 Sphingomicrobium sp. | reverse complement strand
GAGAAAGTTTTCATGCGCGACCGTCTAAGAGGAGGGACGCGGCCGCGCAATCGCCGCAGGCTTGCCCTCGCCGGTTCCGACGCCGATTAAGGGCCCGATGACCGAACGCAGCAACACCGCCGACCTCATGGAGACCATGCGCTTCGACCCCGACGACGGAATCCTCGATCTGGACGAGCATCTCGACCGGCTGCGGCGCTCGGCCGAGGCGCTCGGCTTCGAGTTCGACCGCCACGCGGCGCGCAACGAGCTCCAGGCGGCGACCTTCGGGCGCAAGCGGCCGGCGATCGCCCGGCTGCTGCTCTCGCCGACCGGCACCATGGCGATCGAGGTCCGGGCCGCGGACTGACCGCGCTCAGGCGGCGAGGGGGAAGCGCAGCAGCCGGTCGGACACCGGCACCAGCGCCGCCGCATCGCTGCCGACATTGTCTAGGATCGCCGGATGGGTCGCGTCGAGGCCGCCGGCCAGCGAACCGAACGCCGGCAGGATCAGCTTGGTCGCCGAAACCACGCAGCAGCGCCGCGACACGTGCCGCCCGTGGAGATTCAGCCGCAACTTCGGGTGGAAATGGCCCGACATCTCGGGGCGCGGATCGCCGCGAACCGCCTCGTGCCGGAGGACGATGCCGGAAATCTCGAGATTCTCGGCGAGGCGGCCGCCGCAATGGTCGGAAAAGCCCGGATCGTGGTTGCCGACGATCCACACCCAGTCGAGCGCCGCGGTCATTCGCAGCAGCAGCTCGCGCGCGGCGGCCGGCAGGCGGTCGCAGCCGAAGCGGTCGTGGAAGCTGTCGCCGAGGCAGTAGAGCCGCGTCGCTCCGCTGCGCTCGACCTCGCGCGCCAGAGCGGTCAAGGTCGCGTGCGAATCGTAGGGCGGCAGGAACTGCCCGAGCCGCGCGAACCAGCTCGCTTTCTCGAGGTGCAGGTCGGCGACCAGAAGCGCCTTCTGGGCCGGCCAGTAGAGCGCGCCGCCGGGCCCGGCGACGAACGTTTCACCTGCGAACGAAAAGGGAACCATCGCCCCGCTTAAACCCGATCTGGTCGGTTAATCCAAGAGGCTGCAGAAATGGTCGCGAAGCGATCGCGCGTCGTGCAGCGCATTGTGGGGCACGGCGCTGTTGGCGGCCGGGCTGAAATTCTGCAGCGGCACCAGCCGGAAGGTCAGCGGCGGCACCGGAACCATCAGCCCGGGCCCGATCATCAGCAGCGAGCAGAACTGGGTCACATCCTCGGGCCAGTCGGCGACCAGCTCGGGCTCCGGATCGGAACCGAGGTAGGCGGCGAGCGCCTCGGCGGCCTCGCGGCGGCTCATCCGCGGCGACACCAGCCCGACCGGCACATGGTCGAGATAAGGGACGACGTTGCGCTCGACCCACGGGAACAGCGGGTCCGCGCATTCCAGGGTCACATAGAATTCCTCGCCGTCCTCGGGCACCAGGGCGAGGCTCAGCAGCGCTCCGCCGAAGCCGTTGAACTCGGTGTCGAGGAAATAGCGCACGGGTAGGCGCGCTACTCGCTTTGCGGGCGCTCCGCAGCCTTTTTTGCCGCCTCGCGCTCCTCGCGGGCGCGCTTCTCGTCGGCTTTGCGCAGCTCGCGGCCGCGCTTCTCGTCGGCCTCTGACTGGCTGGTGGTCGCCGCATCGACCCCGGCCGAGGCGACCTTCACGGGTATCTTGGCGACACCGACCGCCGTCTCGGCAACGTCCGCGACGACGCAACCGCTCAGCGCGGTTGCCGCGGCGGTGAGGACGAGGGCTTTCATAGGTTCCAGACTCGCAGATGCTTGCTTCACAAGCAATGAACGAGCGTCAGACCGCCATTGCTTCCCGGGCGAGCGATTCGGCCTGGATCAGAAGCGTCTCGTCGGCCTCGCCGCCGGGCGGCATCGCCTCGCGCCCGACGATCACCATCAGCGGCACCGCCATCGGCGTGATCCGGTCGGCCTCGACGTGGACCATGGTCGCCGACGCGCGGTCGACCAGGCGGACCAGCCGGCCGAGCTCGGTCATCCGCGCGCGGGCATCGTCCCACGCCGCGCGCAGCAGCAGATGCTGGGGCTCGTAGCGGCGCAGGACGTCGTAGATGAGGTCGGTCGAGAAGCTCACCTGCCGGCCCGACTTGCGCTTGCCCGGGTGGTGGCGCTCGACCAGCCCGCCGATCACCGCCACCTCGCGGAATGCGCTCTTCAGGAGATAGGATTGCTCGACCCAGTCGACGAACTCCTGCTCGAGGATGTCGGGCGAGAACAGGGCCTTGGGGTCGCGGATCGGCTCGAGCCCGTAGCAGGCGAGGCCGTAGTCGTTGGCGACGAAGCCCAAGGGCTTCAAACCCATATTCTCCATCCGCTTGGTGATCAGCATGCCCAGCGACTGGTGCGCGTTCCAGCCCTCGAAGCTGTAGGCGACCAGGTAATGCTGGCCGTGGTGCTCGAAGGTCTCGACCAGCAATTGCTCGGGCTCGGGCAGCGTCGAGCGGCGGTCCTGGACCTCGAGCCATTCGCGGACGTCGTCGGGGAAGCGGTGCCAGTCGTTGCGGTCGGCGAGCATGCTCCGGACGCGGTTGGCGAGATGGGTCGACATCGACATGCGCTGGCCGCCGTAGGTGACGATCCGCGCCGTCTTGGCCGACGCATGGACAATGATGTCGGTGTCCTTGAACTGCTCGACCTCGAGGCTGAGGCCGGCAAAATAGAAATGGTCGCCGGGCGCCAGGGTCGAGGCGTAGCCTTCCTCGATGGTGCCGAGCTTGCGGCCGCCGCGGAAGCGGACCGTCAGCAGCGGCTGCTCGACGATCACGCCCGCGTTGAGCCGGTGCTGGGCGGCGATCCCAGGCCGCGCGATCCGCCAGCGGCCCTCGGGCTCGCGCACCAGGCGGCGGAAGCGGTCATAGGCCTTGAGCGCATAGCCGCCGGTGGCGATGAAATTGAGGACTTCCGTGAAGGTCTCGTCGCGAAGGCCTGCGTGGGGCGCGGCCGAGCGCAACTCGGCGAGCAGCTCGGCCTCCTCGAACGGCGCCGAGCAGGCGAGCGCCAAGATGTGCTGGGCGAGCACGTCGAGGGCTCCGGCACGGAAATTCTCGGGGTCGAGCTCGCCGTCATCGATCGCGTCGAGCGCCGCGCGCGCCTCGAGATATTCGAAGCGGTTGCCGGGCACGATGATGCCCTTGCTCGGCTCGTCGAGCCGGTGGTTGGCGCGGCCGATCCGCTGCAGCAGCCGCGAGCTCCCCTTGGGCGCGCCCATCTGGACGACGAGGTCGATGTCGCCCCAGTCGATCCCGAGGTCGAGGCTGGCGGTCGCGACCAGCCCGCGCAATTTCCCCGAGCTCATCGCCGCCTCGACCTTGCGCCGCGCCTCCAGGGCCAGGCTGCCGTGGTGGATGCCGATCGGCAGGGCCGAATCGTTGACCGCCCACAAATCCTGGAAGATCAGCTCGGCAAGGCTGCGCGTGTTGCAGAAGATCAGCGTCATCTTGTGCCGCTCGATCAGCTCCATCACCTCGCGCGCCGCGTGGCGGCCCGAGTGCCCCGACCACGGGATCTTCCCGTCGGGGATCAGGATCGACAGGTCGGGCTCGGCGCCGGGGTCGCCGGTGACCAGGTCGACCTGGGTCTCGTCCGCGTCGGGCGCCAGCCAGCCGCGGTACGCGTCGGGATCGCTGATCGTCGCCGACAGCCCGACCCGCCTAAGCCCCAACGCGAAGGTCTGCAGCCGCGCCATCGCCAGCGCCAGCAGGTCGCCGCGCTTTTCCTTGGCGAACGCGTGCAGCTCGTCGACGACGATGGTCTTCAAGCCCGCGAACAGGGTCGCGCTCTCGGGATAGCTCAGCAGCAGGCTCAGCGATTCGGGGGTCGTCAGCAGGATGTGCGGCGGCCGCACCCGCTGCCGCGCCTTGCGGTCGGACGGAGTGTCGCCGCTGCGGGTCTCGACCCGGATCGCCAGCCCCATCTCGCCGATCGGTCCGAGCAGGTTGCGCTGCACGTCGACGCCCAGCGCCTTCAGCGGCGACACGTAGAGCGTGTGCAGGCCCTCGGCCGGATGCTCGATCAGGTCGCAGATGGTCGGAAGGAACCCGGCTAGGGTCTTGCCGGCCCCGGTCGCGGCGACCAGCAGCCCGCTTCGCCTGGCCCGCGCGAGGTCGAGCATTGCGAGCTGGTGGCGCCGGGGTTCCCAGCCGCGGCCCTCGAACCAGCGGCGGACAATCTCCGGCAGCGCGCTCGCGCTCAGAGGTCGTCGGTCCCTTCGCGGCGGCGCCGCTCCTCGTCGTCGTACAGCCGGTCGGTCGCTTGCTCGGTCTGGGCGGTGGTGTCGGTCGGCCGGCCGCTCCGGCGCCGCGATCGCATCACCAGCCAGACCAGCAGGACCAGCAGGATGATCGGGCCGATGATGGTCATCAGGCTGCCCAGGGTTTCGTCCATTCATCGTCTCCATGCCGGGTCCCCCGGCCGTTCGCTTTCCACCGGGAACCGCCCGGCTGCCTCGCTCACTATAGCTCGCGATGGCCCGCTTGGGTTCCTGGATCGAGCCTTCTCCCGAGGGCATCTATGTGCGCCCGGCCGACGCCTGGGTCGACCCCTCCGAGCCCAAGGCGCGGGCGCTGATCACCCACGGCCACGGCGACCATGCGCGCGGCGGCCACGACGAGGTGTGGGCGACGCCCGAAACGCTGGCGATCATGGCCGTGCGCTACGGACCGCAGCCGGGGCAGGGCATTGCCTATGACGAAACGGTCCGCCTCGGCGAGGTCGACATCCGTTTCGTCCCCGCCGGCCACGTGCTCGGCTCGGCCCAGATCGTCCTCGAGCATGCCGGCGAGCGCGTCGTCGTGTCGGGCGACTACAAGCGCCGCGACGACCCGACCTGCGCCCCGTTCGTGCCGGTGCCGTGCGACATCTTCATCACCGAGGCGACCTTCGGACTGCCGGTGTTCCGCCATCCCGACACGGCCAGCGAGATCGACCGGCTGCTCCACCGGCTGCACTCGGACCCGTCGCGCTGCGTGCTGGTCGGCGCTTATGCGCTCGGCAAGGCGCAACGGGTGATCGCCGAGCTTCGCGCCCGCGGCCACCGCGAGCCGATCTACTACCACGGCGCTCTCGAGCGGCTCTGCCGCCTCTACGAGCAGTTCGGGGTCGAGCTCGGCGAGCTGCGCCATACGGCCGGCGCGACCAAGCAGGAGATCGCCGGGCACATCGTCCTCTGCCCGCCGGGCGCGCTCAACGACCGCTGGTCGCGGCGGCTGCCCGACCCGGTGACGGCGATGGCGTCGGGCTGGATGCGGATCCGGCAGCGCGCCCGCCAGCGCAACATCGAGCTGCCGCTGGTGATCTCCGACCACGCCGACTGGGACGAGCTCACCCAGACCATCCGCGACGTCGCGCCCAGGGAAGTGTGGATCACGCATGGCCGCGAGGATGCGCTGATGCACTGGTGCATGACCCACCAGATCAAGGCGCGGGAGCTGAATTTAGTCGGCTATGAGGACGAGGATGATTGAGCGAATTCGTCAGTGCGCGACTTCGGTCCGCATGACTCCCGACTTCGCCAATTGCTTGTCGATCTGCGCGACGAGGCGCGCTAGCCCCGCTTCGTCCTTCGCTTCGGCGCGGGCGACGAGGACGTCCTGGGTGTTGGATGCGCGGAGCAGCCACCAGCCGTCCTCGGTGCTCACGCGCGCGCCATCGGTGCCGTCGACTATTGCACCTTCGGCTGAGAGGCGCTCGAGCACCTCGTCGATCACCGCGAACTTGCGGCTCGCCTCGACCGGGAAGCGGAGCTCAGGGGTCGCCACCGACCTCGGCATCGCATCCATCAGCTCGGTTAGGCTCTTGCCCGATTCCGCGACCGCCTCGATCAGCCGCACGCCGGCGTAGAGCGCGTCGTCGAAGCCGTACCAGCGGTGGGCAAAGAAGATGTGGCCGCTCATCTCGCCGGCCAAGGGCGCGCCGGTCTCCTTCATCTTCGCCTTGATCAGGCTGTGGCCGGTCTTCCACATCAAGGGCCGTCCGCCGAGCTCGGCGATCCGGTCGAACAGCAGCTGGCTCGCCTTGACGTCGGCGATGATGGTCGCGCCCGGGCATTCGGCGAGCACCGGCCCGGCGAGGATCGCCAGCAATTGGTCGCCCCAGATCACCCGGCCCTTGCCGTCGACCGCGCCGATGCGGTCGCCGTCGCCATCGAAGGCGATCCCGAAGTCGAGGCCCTTGGCCGCGACCAGCGCCTTCAGGTCGGCGAGGTTGGCCTCGACGGTCGGGTCGGGGTGGTGGTTGGGGAAGGTGCCGTCGACCGCGGTGAAGAGCGTGTGGTGCTCGCCCGGAAGCCGCTCGATCAATTTCTCCAGCACCGGACCCGCCGCGCCGTTGCCGGCGTCCCAGCCGACTCGGAACGGGCCGCCGGCGAAGTCCGCGACCAGCCGGTCGGCATAGGAGTCGAGCACGTCGGCGTCATCGACTGTGCCCGAGCCCTCGTTCCAGTCGCCGGCCGCGGCGCGGCGGCCGAGCGCCTGGATCTCCTCGCCGAACACCGAGCGGCCCTTCAGGAGCAGCTTGAAGCCGTTGTAGTCGGCCGGGTTGTGGCTGCCGGTGACCTGGATGCCGCCGTCGACGCCCAATGTCGCGGTGGCGAAGTAGAGCATCGGGCTCGGCCCCATGCCGATGCGGACGACGTCGAGACCGCTTTGGGTGAGGCCGTCGACGAGTGCCGCCTCCAGCCCGGGCGAATGGGTGCGCCCATCGCGCCCGACGGCGACCCGGGCCGCGCCTTCCTCCTTCGCCAGCGCCGCATAGCTGCGCCCGAGCGCAAGAGCGTCGGCCTCGGTCAAAGTGTCGCCGACGATCCCGCGGACGTCATATTCGCGCAGGACGGACGCGTGGAATCGGTGGCTCATGTCGTCATAACTACAAAAAGGCCTGGAAAGGCTCAGCCGGCGGCGGCGACCGGCTCGGGCACGCTGGCGCCCGGCTCGGGGATGCCGAGCCCGGCGATCATCTCGCGCAGCTCCTGGCGGGCGGTGATGTGCCCGAGGCCGACTTCGCCGAGATGCTCGAAGTCGAGCAGGGTCAGGCCCTTGGGGAACAATTCGCGGTAGATGACGCGCTCGCCGAGGCCCGGGATGACTCGGAAGCCGACGCGGCGCGCCAGCTCGTCGAGCGCCGCCCCGACGCGGCGCAAATTGTGGCTGTCGACGTGCTGCAGGCGGTTGCGCAACACCACCCAGTCGACGCTCCGCCCGGTCGCCTTGGCGCGCTGGGTGCGGCTGTTCCAGATCAGCTCGGCGTAGAAGCTGGGCTTGGTGATCTTGTAATTTTCCGGGTGGACCTGGCCGATCAGGTCGAGGTCGACGAAGCTGTCGTTCATCGGCGTCACCAGAGTGTCCGCCTCGAGGATCGCGGCGCGGCTGACCGGGTCATCGCGGCCGGGCGTGTCGACGACGATCACGTCGACGTCCTCGGACAGGCGCGCGACCGCGGCGGCCAGGCCTGTTTCGGTGTGATCGTCCAGCACTTCGAAGCGCGCGTGGGGCAGCTGCTTGTCGAGCCGGCGCATGGTCGCGTCGCGGTTCTCGAGATAGCGGGCCATGGTCCGCTGGCGCGCGTCGAGGTCGAGCGCCGCGACGCGGTGGCCCGAGGCGGCGAGAGCGATCGCCGTGTGGACGGCGGTGGTCGACTTGCCGGTGCCGCCCTTCTCGTTGGCGAAGATGATGAAATGCGGGTCGCTCATGTCGCTTGATCTTTCCCCCCGGCGCGCCGCAAAGCGCCGTCGGCGCAAAGTGTATCGGAGGGGCGGAATCCTTGCAAATAATCCGTGAGATAGGAGCCTTGCCCGGTGAAGTTTTCGCGCTCCGGAGCGCGCCGCGCGATAATCGGACCGCGAGCATCGCGCTGGTTCCGACCATGGGCGCGCTGCACGCCGGCCACATGGCCCTGGTGGCCGAGGCGAAGCGGCTGGCGGACCGGGTGGTGGCGACGATCTTCGTCAACCCGATGCAGTTCGGCGCCAACGAGGACCTCGACCGCTATCCGCGCCGGGAAGCCGCGGACGCGGAGATGCTCGAGCAGGCCGGCTGCGACCTGCTGTGGATTCCCTCGGTCGGCGACATCTACCCGGAGGGGTTCGCGACCAAGGTGAGCGTGAGCGGGCTCGGCGACCGCTGGGAGGGCGAGGCCCGCCCCGGCCATTTCGACGGCGTCGCCACGGTCGTCGCCAGGCTGCTGCTTGCGGTTCGGCCCGATGTCGCCCTGTTCGGCGAAAAGGATTTTCAGCAGCTCGCGGTGATCCGGCGCATGGTCGCCGACCTCGGCCTCGGGGTTGAGATCGCCGGGGTCCCGACGGTCCGCGACCCGGACGGCCTCGCCCTCTCGTCGCGCAACGCCTATCTCTCCGCCGACGAGCGCAAGCGGGCGCTCGCCTTGCCGCAGGCCCTCGCGGCCGCCCGGGACGCGATCCTGTCCGGCGAGACGGCCGAGGCGGCGCTGTCGGCGGCCAGGCAGGCGCTCCGTAACGCCGGTTTCTCGACCGTCGATTATGTCGCGCTGGTCGACGCCGCCACGCTCGAGCCCATCGACGAGCCGCGCGGGGCGATGCGCCTGATCGCCGCCGCGACCATCGGCGGCACCCGCCTCATCGACAATCTCGCGGTTGAACCTGCCTCGCCGCAACAGCCGTGATTGCCGCGTTAACCATTTCTTTGGATTGCGGCGGTGAAAACCCACTCAACGGCAAAGAGGGGGAAATGCCATGGGTGCCATCAGCCAGAAGGGGGCGGAGTTCCTGATCCGCAGCCGCCTTGCCGACGCCGAGCGCGGCGACGTCGAGGCATTGTTCGAGCTCGGGGTGACCTATTCGACGGGACGCGGCGGAGCGCCGGTCGACCTGATCGAAGCCCACAAATGGTTCAATCTCGCGGCCCTGTCGGGCTGCACCCGCGGCCAGCAGTGCCGGGCCGAGATCGCCATCGAGATGACCGCCCGCGAGATCGCCGAGGCCCAGCGCCAGGCGCGCGCCTGGCTCGGCGCCGGCCAGCAGCGCCACGCCGCCTAGGGCATCAGCACGGTCCTCGCGCGGCGGTTCAGGGCCAGCGCCATCTCGCTCGAGCCGCCGACCGCCGGGCGCTCCTTGCCCCAGCTGATGATCGTCAGCTGCGCCGCCGGAACGCCCTGCAGCACCAGGAAATCGCGGACCGCGTCGGCCCGCCGCTCGCCGACCGCCAGCGCATAGTCGCGCGGCGTGCGGTCGTCGGCATGGCCCTCGATCCGCGCCCGGACGGCCGGGTTGGCGAGCAGCCAGCGGGCCTGCGCGGAGAGCGTCGCCTGCCCCGCCGCGTTGATCCCGTGGCCGTTCCCGGCGAAATAGACCGTGTCGCTGCCGGTCTTGGCGACCAGGTCCGACTGCAGCATGTCGATGGTCACCGGCGGCGGGAGCAGGCCGGGAGGCGGGCCGCGCATCACCTGCGCCGCGGCCAGCGGCGCGCCGCCCAGGGCGAGCAGGGCCAGGACCATGAGGATCGTTCGGCGCATCGCTAGCTCCCCGGAGTCGACCAGTCGGGGTCGGAGCCGTCCTGCGGAGTGACGATCCGCCGCGGCGCTCCGCCGTCGACCGAGACCGCGTACAGCCCCGTCCGGCCGCCCTCGCTGCGCTGGAACAGCAGGTCGCGGCCGCCGGCCGACCAGCTCGGCCGCTCGTCGTGAGCGCCGGTGGTCACGACCCGCTCGCCGGTCCCGGCCGGGCTCATCACGCCGATGCCGAGAGTGCCGCCGGCGATCCGGGTGAAGGCGACCCATTCGCCGTCCGGGCTCCATTTGGGCGAGGCATAGGCCGAACCGCCGAAGCTGATCCGGCGCGGCTCGGAGCCGTCGGCGTTCATCACATACAATTGCTGGCTCCCCGAACGGTCGCTTTCGAACACGATCCGGCTGCCGTCGGGCGAGAAGCTCGGAGCGGTGTCGACGCCCGGCGTGCTGGTCAGCCGCTGTAGCGCTCCGCCGTCGGCATCGGCGACGTAGACGTCGGTGTTGCCGTCCATCGCCATCGAAAAGAGGATCCGCTTGCCGTCCGCCGAGAAGGACGGCGCGAAGCTCATCGCAGTGCCGGGCAGCAGCGGCCGGTCCTGGCCGCCTTCGGCGTCGGCGAGGCGGATGTGCGGCTGGCCCCCGGCGAAGCTGACGTAGGCGATAGTCTCGCCGCCCGGCGCCAGGCGCGGGGTCAGCACGGTGCTGTCGCCGGCGGTCACGTAGCGGTGGGCGGTGCCGTCGCTGTCCATCACCGCGATCCGCTTGACCCGGCCGGCGCCGCCGCCGCTTTCGGCGACATAGGCGATCCGGGTGTCGAACCAGCCGGGCCGACCGGCGAGCCGCTCATAGACCGCGTCCGAGCAGCGATGCGCAGCGCGCCGCCATTCGGCGGGAGCGACGACGAAGCCCTTGCGGGCGATTTCGCGCCCTGCGGCCAGGTCGTGGAGGTAGCAGGCGACGGTCATTCGGCCATCCGGGCGGGACTGGACGAAGCCGGTCACCAGCGTCTTGGCGCCGGTCTTGCGCCACAGCGAGAAAGACGGCGCCGTGGATTCCGGGTAGGAATAGACCCGCGAATTCTCGGGGCCGATCGGGACCAGCTCGCGGGTCGAGCGCAGGTCGGACGCGATGACGTCGGCGACATAGCGCGCGATCAGCCCGGTATCGCCAGCGGGCGTGGAGACGTTCTCGGGCGTCGCCAGCTGGGGAACGGCGATCACCGCCGGCGGCTTGTCCTGCGCGGCCGCCATGGCCGGAAGGCCGAGCGCCGCGAGCAGAACCGCCAATCTCGAACCGCCTCGCCGCATCACTGCCCTTCGCCGATCGCCTTGAACCGCTCGACCCACTCCTTGGGCTGGCGCTGCGGCCGGCCGTCGGCGGTGAGGAAAGCCGCGGTGACCCGCGCATCGGTCAATAGTTCGGGCCCGCGCATGACTCGCTGGTGAATGAGCACCGAGACCGCGCGGACCTGGTCGACGGTGCTGACCACGACGAGGTCGTCGCCGAGCCGGGCGGGCTTCAGATAGCGGATGTCCACCTCGGCGACCGCGTAAGCGCCGCCGCCCGAATGGTGGGCCGAGTTCTGGTCGACCCCGGCGGCGCGGATCATGTCCGATCGCGCCCGCTCCATGAACTTCAGATAATTGGCGTAATAGACGATGCCGGCGGTGTCGGTGTCCTCGAAATAGACGGTCAGGGCGAAATGGTGCTCGGGGCCGACGAAGCCGCCGCGGTAGGGCTGGTCGAACGGCGAGGGGGTCATCGCGCCTCCCCTAGCGGGGCTGGATTCAAGCGGCAAACCCGGGCGATCAGCGCTTCGCCCGGCCGAGCTCTTCGACGGTTCGGACGAGGTCGCCCTGGGCGATCGCCAAGTCCGCGAGGTGCATCCCCCAGCCGGGGATGAACATGCCGAGCATCCCGACCTCGCCGCCGATCCGGTCGGTGCGCTTGTCGCTTGGGTCGGCGTTGGTCCGGACCGACAGATAGCCGAGCCGGCCGGCATTGACGCAGCGCGCCGAGACCAGCCCCTCGGTGCGCAGGAACTGGGTCGGCGGCGACCCCTGGCTCGACCAGACGATCGGCCCGCCGGGCACCGGCAGGCTGAGGCGCGTGTTCCAATAGCTGTCGAGCCGCTCCCAGCGCGTCGAGCCGGGGCGCGCCGGGTTGGTGCAGCCGACCGTCATCCCGGGCTGCGGCGCCCAGCCGAACATCGCCCCCTCGGGCGGGACGTTGTTCTCGCGGTAGCTGACCCAGCTCATCACGCAGCCGGTCTCACTGGGCGATGCGCACAGCGGGGTCGACTTGAAGCTGCCGCCGACGCGCCTGCCTTGCGGCACGAGGACGTTGAAGCCGGGGATGATCGCCCGCAGCATCTGCCTGGCGATTGGCCTGCCCTCGATCTCGCGGCGGATCAGCTCCTGGAGCATCGCCGAGCCCTGGCTGTGGCCGACGAGCACGAACGGGCGGCCCTTGTTGTGCGCGGCGAGGTAGCGGCGCCACGCGGCGGCGACGTCGCGATAGGCGAGCGCCGACGGCGCGGTGAGGTCGGTTCCGACCGCCGAGGCGGCGATCGCGCTCACCGTCAGCTGGCGGTAGAGCGGGGCGAAGGTCCGGCAAACGCCGGCGAAGCGTGCGAACTGGCTTTGCGCCGCCGACCGCTCGCTGGCGTCGGGCACGAGGTCGCTGTTCATGCCGACATCGCGCGACACGGTCGGGTAGACGTAGAAGCAGTCGACCGGCGGCGGCGTGGGCGGCGGCCGGCTGTTCCCGACAGGACCGTAGCCGTTGGGGTTGAGCGCTGTCGTCGGCAGCGGCTGCGAGCAGACATCCGTCCGGCCCGGCAGGCACAGCCAGCTCGCGGGTTTCGAATAATCGGGCGCGGGCGCCGGCGGCTGGGCGGCGGCGGGGGCCGCGGCGAAGGCGGCCAGCGAAACCAGCATTGCAACGCGAATCACTTGGGCGCGGCTCCCTGGTCGAACAGGCCGCTCTGGCTCCCCGCGGGCGGGGTCAGCCCGAGGTGCTTCCAGCCGCGGCCGTTGAGGCAGCGCCCCCGTGCCGTGCGGGCGATGATTCCAAGCTGAATGAGGAACGGCTCGATCACGTCCTCGATGGTGTCGCGCGGCTCGCTGAGGCCCGCGGCGAGGGTTTCGATCCCGACCGGCCCGCCGCCATAGATGTCGGCGATCATGGTCAGGTAGCGTCGGTCCATCGCGTCCAAGCCGAGCCCGTCGATTTCGAGCCGGTCCAGGGCCTGGTCGGCGACCTTCGCATCGATCGCCTGCGCCCCGACTGCATGGGCGAAATCGCGCACCCGGCGGAGCAGCCGCCCGGCGACCCGTGGAGTGCCGCGCGAGCGCCGCGCGATCTCGTGCGCGCCGTCGTCCTTCAGATCGACCCCGAGCAGCCCCGCGGCGCGGCGCACCACCTGCTCGAGCTCGGGCACGCTGTAGAAATTGAGGCGGATGGGGATCCCGAAGCGATCGCGCAGCGGGGTCGTCAGCAGCCCCTGGCGGGTGGTCGCGCCGATCAGGGTGAATCTCGGCAGGTCGATCCGCACCGAGCGCGCCGACGGCCCCTCGCCGATCATCAGGTCGAGCGCCCGGTCCTCCATCGCCGGGTAGAGCACCTCCTCGATCGCCGGCTGGAGCCGGTGGATCTCGTCGATGAACAAAACGTCGCCGTCCTCGAGGTTGGTCAGCAGCGCGGCGAGGTCGCCCGACTTGGCGATCACCGGCCCGGAGGTGGCGCGGAAGCCGACCCCCATTTCGCGGGCGAGGATGCCGGCCAGGGTCGTCTTGCCGAGCCCCGGGGGCCCGTGCAGCAGCACATGGTCGAGCGGCTCGCCGCGGCTTTTCGCCGCGTTGACGAATACGCGGAGATTCTCGCGCGCGCCCTGCTGGCCGATGAACTCGTCGAGGCTCTTCGGCCGCAACGCCGCGTCGGCGTCCTCGGGGGTGCGCTCAGGCGACGTGATTCGGGCGGGGTCGGTGGCCATCAATCCAGATGCTCGACCTGATCGCCGAGAATCTCAACCCACTCGTGCTTGCGCTCTTCCCAGACGGAAAAAGCGGGCGAGGCAAAATAGGGGTCCTCGAACGCGCCCAGGGGGATCGCGATCAGTCCATCGAACTTGCCGTTGATCTCGTAATGGACGTCGGAGCCGCAGTCGGGACAGAAGTGGAATGTGATCTGGTTGCCGCTGTCGGCGACATTCACCCAGGATTTCGACCGGCCCTGGATCGTGACCCGATCCGCCGGCCAGCGCGCCTGGACCGCGAACGCGCTGCCCGAACGCTTCTTGCAGTCAAGGCAATGGCAGGCTGAGACGCGCACCGGCTCGCTGCTTGCGGTGACACGAAGCTGCCCGCAGCGGCAGGAGGCGGTTCGGGTGGTCATTTAGTCAGACGCCGGGTCAGCCACGCAACCCCAATGAGCACACCGACGGCCATCCACTGATAAATCGGAAGGAAAATGAAAATGAGGGCTGACGTGGAACGCGCGCCAGGTCCGAACATGTCCCTCTCGTAGATGTGGGAGCTGTAGGCCGCCATCGCGCCAATCGGCAAAGTGATGAACCATGACGGCCACGGGTAGAACAGCGGCAGTCCGACCGGCGCCAACCACCACGCGTAGAACGGGAAGAACAGCAGCCACCACCAGAACGCGTTCGGCTCCCCTGCTTGCAGCATGGTGGTGAGGACAGCGAGACCGTAGGCAATGACGATCAAGACTCGCACCGCTGTGTGTGCATCTATTTTCGGCAGCCTCACTTCGCCGCTTTCCTCAGCGCCAGCCGGACCAGCGCGTCGAGCTCGGCGTCGGGTCCGAGCTCGTCCTGCGCGGCGGCGACGGCCGAGCTGGCCTCGGCGGGCTTGAAGCCGAGGTTGCCGAGCGCCGAGACCGCGTCGGCCGCGGTGCCGGTGCGGGGAAGGGCAGCGCCGGCGGTGCCGGCCAGGCCCGGCGCTCCGAGCTTGCCCTGGAGCTCGTTGGCGATGCGTGCGGCGAGCTTGGGGCCGACGCCCTGCGCTCGGGCGATCATCGCCTTGTCGCCCGACGCCACCGCGCTCGACAGCTCGTCGGGGCCGAGCGCCGAGAGGATCGCCAAAGCGACGCGGCCGCCGACGCCCTGGACCGAGGTCAGCGCCCGGAACGCCTCGCGCTCGCCGGCGGTGGCGAAGCCGAACAGGGTTAGCGAATCCTCGCGCACCTGCATTTCGGTCAGCAACATTACCTCGCCGCCGACCGGCCCCAATGCGTCGAGGGTGCGGGCGCTGGCGAGCACGGCATAGCCGACGCCCGCGACGTCGATCACCGCCCAGTCGGCGCCG
>DASTZO010000210.1:0-3385 GCA_035764265.1 Sphingomicrobium sp. | reverse complement strand
GTGAAGACCTATTCCTTGCCGGCGTGGAAGATCCAGCTGTGCAACCGCAACTCGTCGCGCAACGGCACCCGCAAGGACTGGGTCGGGTTCAACAATTGCATCCGCAACCCCGACCTGCGCCCGCCGCCGCCGCCGCCGCCGGCGAGGAAGCGGCGGCGCTAGGCATAGACGTATTCACGAGGGATGCCCGGGAAGCGGCCCAGGCACCGCCCGCGCTCCTCAATTGACGACCAGGTTCCCGTCCTTGATGACTTCGGCACTGCCGGCGGCGAGCGTCGCTCCAAGCTGGTGGAACTGCTGGCTGGCTTCGCCGCCGTGCGCGCATCCGGCCCACATGGCGTTGCCGACGACGACCGTCGGCACCCCGCTCATCTCCCACGACATATAGTCGGAGCCCTTGAGCGGGCGGCTTTCCGGGTTGAGGCCGATGTTGATCAGCGACATCCTCTTGCCGCCCTCGTCGAGCTCGGCGAAATAGCGCTGGAGCGCGTCTGCCTCCTCATCGGCGGTGATCGAGGTGATGGCGCCATTCTGGAATGTGACTCGGAGGTTGCGGACCGGCTTGCCGCGGAAGCGGTCGGCGGGCGACACCAGGACTCCGTTGGCCGACGCCGGATCGACGCAGGCGTAGAAATCGCCGGCGGGCAGGAAGGCCGACGCCATGCCCTGTCCCGTGTCGTTGTCCGCCGCCCGGCCGGTGCTGACCCGCGAGCGGCCTGCGGCGAGCTTGAAGGTCAGGTCGGTTCCCGACGACGAGCGGAGGCGGACCTGCTGGCCCGGCTGCATCTTGCCCGAGACGACCGCGCCGCGCTGGGCGATGACGTTCGAGGGAACCGCGAGCGCTCGGAAGAACATCGCCCGCATCGCCTTGTAATCGGCGTTGCGGCTCTTGGCGTAGGCCGGGGTCGGGATGCCGCCGGCCTGGCCGATGTCGACCGAGCGCGCGCGCTTGCGGGCCGCGGCTTCGCCGGCCGCCTGGTTGGCTTCGCGAACCGCGTTGAGGCGCGCTTCGTCGACGTCGGAGAACAGCTCCGGATCCTCGACCGCGCCGGCGGAAATGAACACGTCGCCGGCCTCGAGCATGGCAAGGTCGGCCCGCGGCGGCTGGCGGAGATATTCCATCGGCGCCTGGGTGAGCGCGCGCTTGTTCGCCCGCGGGAAACTGATCGCGACGATCGGATGGCCGCCGGCCAGGAGCACCGCGGCCTGCAGCGCCTCGAGCAGCCTGGGCTCGGCGATGGAGCCGTTGATGACCACGACCTCGCCCGGCTTGACGCCGGCGGACTCGGTGACGACGCGCCTTGCGATCGCGTCGAAATCGACGTCCGTCGAATCGGCGGTTTCGGCACCCTCGTCGCCCGCCGGAGCTGGTGCCTGGCGGTCACACGCGGCAAGCCCGGCCGCCATCGCGGCGACGATCATCATCCTGTTCATAAAGACCCCTCGTTGAGATCGGCCGCCCCTGTGGAAGCCGCAGGAAAGCCTCGCCCCGAAATGCAACTTGGCGCGGAGTCGTCCGAGCGGCGAGACAATCACAAAGTCGAGACCGCGGCAAAATTGACGAAAGTTGACGTCGTTCGGCGCGATGTCGAGGCGGTGCAACAGTTGGATTGGCAACGAATGTCGGCGTCGAGCCATTGCGAGCTGCAATGCTAAACGCGCGGCATCCTACCCGCCCTAGGATGCTGGTTTGTTCAGTGGCAAGCCCTGCGCGCCGGACGCGGATTTACTCCGGAGTTCCGCCGTCTGGGCATACTCATTCAGGAACTGTAGGCACTGTTCAACACTGCTACGCAGCCGACTGTAATTGACAAGGAAGTTTCTAAACTCCTTCATCTCGTCGACAGTGACCGGCGCAGGCAAGCCCCTAAGTTGTTGCACGAGTTTTGCACGAGTTCGAAGAGTGGTTAAGAGGTTGTGGTACCCTTCCGTTATCACGAACCCGCTGCGCTCTTTCTGGACACTGGCAAGCACGCTGTAGCCGTCCTCAAGGGCGGCTTCCAACGGCCCAAACACACCAATCCACGCACTCTCAAGATGACTTTTGCCAGCGGCGCTGGGAACGCGATGGCCATTCTTCGTTACCTCTTTCCAAATACGCGTGTAGTCTTCCAGCTCATTACCAGCGCCGACGTTTGAAATGATGAGATTGCGAAGGCTTACAGACATATTTCTAAGGCGTCGTTGAGCCGTCCGTGCGCTGGTGCCGTCCCAGGCTTCGACTCCGTATCGTACTGTCTTCGCAAGCGCGTCTGGCAGTTCACCCACCAGTTTGACGAGTTGGCTTAGGTCAAGTTGCATACCGCGTCCTTTCGCGAACATGCGAGCGTCCGATCGCGCGCAGTTGACGGTAACGTGCTCGCCCGCTCCCCCGGAGCAGGCTGCGCCCGTCACTCCGCGCGGATGTCGAAGCGGCGGGCGGTCGGCATGCTGCTGGTGAGGCCGCCGTCGACGACCAGCGCCTGGCCGTTGACGTAGGAGCTCTCGTCCGATGCGAGGAACAGCGCCGCGCCGGCGATCTCGCTGGCCTCGCCGCCGCGCCGCAGCGGGTTCAATTCGCCGATCCGGTGGTCCTGGCCGGCCTCGCGCGCCGTTCGGTAGATGAGCTCGGTCATGCCGGTTTCGATCAGCCCCGGGCAGATCGCGTTTACCCTTATGTTGGTTCCGGCGAGCTGGTTGGCGGCGGTCTGGACGAGGCTGATCACCCCCGCCTTGGCCGCCGAATAGGCCGCCCCGCCGGCGCCCGAGCGAAGCCCGGCGACGCTGGCCGTGCAGATGATCGAGCCGCCGCCGCGCGCTTTCAATGCCGGCGCCGAATGCTTGATGGCGAGGAACGGGCCGATCAGGTCGACCCGCAATATCTCGGCCCAGTCCTCGGCGCTCTGGTCGAAGATCGACGCGAGTCCGCCCGAAATGCCGGCGTTGGCGAACATCACGTCGAGGCCGCCGTGCTTCCAGACCGCATGCTCGACGAGGCTCCGGACGTCGTCCTCGCTGCCGGCGTCGGCCTGAACGATGCCGTCGGCGGCGGCGATGTCCGAGCCGACGACCTCGGCGCCCTCGCTCCGGAACAGCTCGGCCGCCGCGAGGCCGATGCCCGACGCGGCGCCGGTGACGATCGCGACCTTGCCGCTGAGGCGCCCTTTGCCCATGGCCGCTCCCTATAGCCAATTGCCGCTGTTATAGCTGCCACGCCATCCGGAGCCGCGCCATGGATTTCGAACTATCGCCAGCCGACGTCGAGTGGCGCGACCGGGTCAAGGCATTCATGGATTGCGAGGTGCGGCTGCGCTGCGCCGATTACGACTCGCAGCAGCGCGAGGGCGACCGGTGGAAAGTGCTGCCGGTGATCGAGGAATTGAAGGCGAAAGCGCGCTCGGCGGGG
>DASTZO010000209.1:0-2974 GCA_035764265.1 Sphingomicrobium sp. | reverse complement strand
GAAGCGCTCGGCGCACGGCGGCGCGTCGCCGAAGCCGAAAGCGCCGCCCGCGCCGCGCAGGTCCGGGCGCTGCGGTACCAGGTCAACCCGCATTTCCTGTTCAACACTCTGAATTCGCTCTCGTCGCTGGTCATGTCCGGGCGGCCGCAGGAAGCCGAGGAGATGATCCTCAAGCTGTCGACCTTCTTCCGTTCGAGCCTGTCGCTCGACCCGTCGGCCGACGTCACTCTGGCCGAGGAGATCGCGCTCCAGCGCCTGTACCTGGACATCGAGCGGGTGCGCTTCCCCAAGCGCCTCAAGGTCGAGATCGACGTCCCGGCGGAGCTCGAGACCGCGCTCCTGCCGGCGCTGGTCCTGCAGCCGGTGGTCGAGAATGCGATCAAGTACGGGGTCTCGCCGACGCGCGACAAGGTCGTGCTTCGGATCGCCGCGCGGGAGGCCGGGCCCGGCCGATTCACGGTCGAGATCAGCAACAATGGCAAGCCGGGCTCGGCGCGGGAGCGCGACGACACCCCCGGCGGCACCGGGGTCGGCCTCGGCAACGTCCGCGAACGGCTGCGGGCCCGGTTCGGCAATGCCGCGCAATGCGAGTTTGGGCCGATCGAGGGCGGCGGCTATCGTGTCGTGATGACCCTGCCGCTGGATCGGGCCGATGGATGATGAGCTAAAGGTCCTGATCGCCGACGACGAGCCGCTGGCCGCCGAGCGGCTGCAGCTGCTGCTCGCCAAATGCTCGGGGATCGACCTGGTCGGGACGGCGAGCGACGGCGAGAGCGCGGTCCGGATGGCCCGCGCTCTCGAGCCCGACGTGCTCCTGCTCGACATCGCCATGCCGGGCCTCGACGGGATCGACGTCGCCCGGGCGATCGCCGGTCCGGGCGGCTCGCCGGCGGTCGTGTTCGTGACCGCGTTCGACCAGTTCGCGGTCGCCGCGTTCGAGGTCGCGGCGGTCGATTATCTGATGAAGCCGGTCGACCCGGAGCGCCTCGAACGGGCGCTCGGCCGGGCCCGGGCCTATGTCCGGCAACGCCGCGAGGAGCCCGGGCGGGCGCCGCCCAAGGCCTCGCAATGGCTCGACGAGTTCTGGGCCTCGGACCTGACCGGCCTGGTCCGGATCGCCGCCCGCGACGTCGACCGGGTGTCGGCCGAGCGCGACTACATGCGGCTTCACGTCGGGCGCCGAAGCTGGCTGATCCATCATTCGATGACCGCGCTCGAGGAGGGCCTCGACCCCGAGCTGTTCGTGCGCCTGCACCGCTCGGCGATCGTTCGGCGGGATTTCATCACCGGCTTCACCCGCAACCAGTCCGGCCGCTGGATCGCGCGCCTCGCCGACGGCGGCGAGCAGCCGGTCGGCCGGCTCTATTCGGACCGGGTCAGGACCATCGCCGGGCGATAAGCAAACGCGCCCGGCCGCCTGGGGCGGGCAGCCGGGCGCTTCGGGTCGGGCTGCACTGCCGTTCAGGCAACGAGGCCCGACAACTCGGCCTGGGCGACCGTCGGCAGGACCAGGATCGCCGAAACGATCGTCGCCGCCAGCATCGTCAAGATCTTCATCGTCACGCTCCTTCGAACCGCGGCGCCGGCCCTCCTGGGGATAAAGGGCCGCGCCGCCATTCCCTGCTAGCCGCGGGCGGCGCGGAAAACCGCCGCCGCTCGACCAGCGCGGGGCGAGGTTCGGCGATCGTTGCGCCCCAGCGACGAACGCCGTTGGTGCGTGGCCGAATCGACGAACGGCGGTCAGCTGGCGTTCAGGCTTCGGGCGCCTCGCCGCCGGCCGATCGGTCGACCGCCGCGGTCACCGCGACGTCGAGGGTGACGTTGCCGAGCGTCCGGAAAATGTCGGGGACCATCTCGACCGCGACGAGCAGGGCGAGCGGTGCGATCGGCACGCCCAGCGCCATGGCGATCGGGGCGATCGAGCTGATGAAGGTGATCTCGCCGGGCAGGCTAATCGCGGCGTAGCTCATCACCGCTCCGACCGCGGTCGCGGCGATCACCTGGCCGAGGCTCGGCTCGTACCCGAGCCAGTGGGCGACGTAGAAGGCGACCGCGACGTTCATCGCCGGCCCGGTCCCGCGGAACAAGGCGACCGCGATCGGCAAGGTGACGTCGGCAACCTGCTCGCGGATCCCCATCAGCCGCGCCGCGGCGAGCATCGCCGGAAGCGACGCCAGCGACGAGCGGGTCGAGACGGCGACGCTCTGCGGCGCGATCATCGCCCGGGCGAAGCTGCCCAGGCCGACACGGCCGGCCAAGGTTGCGATCGGATAGCCGGCAAGCGTCACCGCGACGCCGATCGCCGACACCAGCACGATATAATGCAGCACTCCGGCAAAGGCCGCTCCCCCGGCGCTCGCGCCGACGGTGAACGACAGGGCGAAGACCCCGATCGGTGCGATCCACAGCACCCAGCCGATAATCACCAGCAAGGTGTCCGAGATCGCCTCGAACAGGCCGACCAGCGAGCGTCGGCGCTGCTGCCCGATGCGGGTCGTGGCGAGCGCGAACAGCAAGGCGAAGACGACCAGCGGCAGGACGTCGCCGTTGGAGGCGGCGGCGATCACGTTCTCGGGCACGACGCCGCGGAAGAAATCGGCGATCCCCGGCATTTGCGCCGTCGCCGCCTGGTCGAGCCCGGCGAGCCCCGCCTGCAGCGCCTCGGCGGCCGCCGGCGGCAGCGGGAACAGGCCGGTGAGCAGCTGGATCATCACCATCCCGAAGATCGCCGAGGCGGTGCAGACGATGACGATCCACAGCACCGAGCGGCCGGCGATCCGGCCCGCCCGGGCGGCCTCCGCGCCCCGCGCGATGCCGACCACCAGAAGCGCGACGACGAGCGGGATGACCGTCATCTTGAGCGCGTTGAGCCACAGCCCGCCGACGACGTTGGATGCCTGCAGCGCCGGCTCGCGGATGCCGTCGCCGAGCTTCGCGGCAAGGGCGCCGATGCCGAGCCCGAGGACCAGCGAGA
>DASTZO010000208.1:0-4247 GCA_035764265.1 Sphingomicrobium sp. | reverse complement strand
TCGCCGAGCTGGTCAAATACCATTTCGCCCGCGACGGGTTCACCGTCACCAGCACCGCGGTCGGCGACGAGGCCCTGGTCCTGATCGACGAGGTCAAGCCCGACCTGGTGATCCTCGACTGGATGATCGAGGGGATCAGCGGCATCGAGGTCTGCCGCCGGCTGCGGCGAAGCCCGGCGACCCAGAATCTGCCGATCATGATGCTGACCGCGCGCGGCGAAGAGGACGACCGGGTGCGCGGGCTGGAGACCGGCGCCGACGATTTCATCACCAAGCCGTTCAGCCCCAAGGAGCTGATCGCCCGGGCCAACGCGCTTCTGCGCCGGGCGCGCCCCAATTTGTCGGCCAGGAAACTGAGCTATCACGGGATCGAAATGGACCTGGTCGCCCACCGCGTCCGCCGCGACGGCAAGCCGGTCGCGCTCGGGCCGACCGAATACCGGCTGCTCCGCCACTTGCTCGAGAATCCGCAGCGGGTGTTCTCGCGCCAGCAGCTGCTGGAAGCGGTCTGGCCGCACAGCGAGGAAATCGAGCTTCGGACGGTCGACGTCCACGTCCGCCGGCTGCGCCTGGCGCTGGGAAATGAATCGCAGTCCGACCTGATCCGGACGGTGCGCTCCGAGGGTTATTCGCTCGATGCCGAGGGCGCCGGCTAGGCGCTTCGCGCACGAATCTTGGCCGTTCAAGGTTCCTCAATTCCAAATCTATCGAAAGGTGCTTGACTCGCGGTCACTCGCGTGACATTTCGAGTTTCATCGAAACGAGGAGGTTCAACTTGGATTCGGCCATGGCGATTTCGGCGCTCGGCGCACTTGCCCAGGAGCATCGCCTCGCCCTGTTCCGGCTGCTCGTCCAGGCTGGGGAGCAAGGCATGCCGGCCGGACGGATCGCGGAGCGGCTCGGAGTCCCCAACTCCTCGCTGTCCTTCCATCTCGCGCAGCTGCATCGCGCGGGCCTCATCAAGCAGGAGCGGCGCCACCGTTCGCTGATCTACCGCGCCAACTATCCCGCGATGAACGACCTGGTCGCTTACCTCCTGGAGAATTGCTGCTCCGGGGCCGACTGCGGCGCCGATGCGGCCTGCGCAACCCCGGCTCTCGAAAGGAAAACCGCATGAAGCGCCTGCACGTCCACGTCGGGGTCAGCGACCTCGATCGCTCGATCAATTTCTACTCAACGATGTTCGGCAGCCCGCCGACCGTGGCGAAGGATGAATACGCCAAGTGGATGCTCGACGACCCGCGCGTCAATTTCGCCATCTCGAGCGGCCGGCATGCGGCTCCGGGCATCCAGCATCTGGGTGTCCAGGCGGAAAGCCTCGAAGAGCTGGGCGACGTCTATGGCCGGCTTCGCGCCGCGGACCGCCCCGTGCTCGAGGAAGGCCGCACGACCTGCTGCTACGCGAAGAGCGAGAAGAGCTGGATCGCCGACCCGGACGGCCTGGTGTGGGAGGCCTTCTTCACCAACGGCGAAGCGACGGTCTACGGCGACGCACCTGCATTGGGCACGCTCTCCGACAGCCTTCCCAACGACAAGTGCTGCGTCCCGGCGGGAGCCGTCGCGGCATGACCGGCCGGATCTACAATGTGCTGTTCCTGTGCACCGGCAATTCGGCGCGCTCGATCCTCGCCGAAGCGGCGATGAACCGCGCCGGGGCAGGGCGTTTCCGGGCGTTTTCGGCCGGCAGCTTCCCGCGCGGCGAGGTCCACCCCATGACCCTGGAGGTCCTGGACGAGCTCGGCTTTCCAATCGAGGGCCTGCGCTCCAAGAGCTGGGACGAGTTCGCCGCCCCGGGCGCTCCGCAAATGGATTTCATCTTCACCGACTGCGATTCAGCGGCCGGCGAGACCTGCCCGATCTGGCCGGGCCATCCGATGACCGCCCACTGGGGGATCGAGGATCCGGCGAAGGTCGAAGGGCCGCAGCGGAAGCAGGCGTTCCAGACCGCTCTCACCTATCTCCAGGCGCGCATCGCCCTGTTCATGGCGCTGCCGCTGGGAAGCATCGACGAGATGACGCTGGCCAACCGCCTGCGCGCGATCGGCCGGGCCCAGGACGCGGAATCCGCAATTGCCTGAAAAGCCCGCGCTGGGCCGGAGGCTGGCGGCGGAGGCGGTCGGCTCCTTCTTCCTGTTCGCGACCGTGATCGGCTCGGGGATCATGGCCGAGAATTTGTCGGCCGGGAACGACGCGGTCGCGCTCATCGGCAACACGCTCGCGACCGGGGCGATGCTGTTCGTGCTGATCACGATGCTCGGGCCGGTCTCGGGCGCGCACATGAACCCGGCGGTATCGCTGGTCGCCGCGTCGCGGGCCGAGCTCGGCCGGCGAGACGCGGCCGCCTACATCGCCGCCCAGCTCGCGTTCGGGATCTTCGGCGCATGGGCCGCGCACTGGATGTTTGATCTGCCGGCGCTGCAGGTGTCGGTGAAGGCGCGGACCGGCGCCGGCCAGTGGCTCGGCGAGGGAATCGCGACCTTCGGGCTGATCCTGACGATCCTCGGAACAGTCCGCTATCGGCCCCAAGCCGTAGCCGCGAGCGTCGCGCTGTACATTACCGCCGCTTACTGGTTCACGTCCTCGACCAGCTTCGCCAACCCGGCGATCACCGTCGCCCGAAGCCTGTCCGACACCTTCGCGGGGATTGCCCCCGCCAACGTGCCATTGTTCGTTCTCGCCCAACTGGCCGGCGCGGCGTGCGCGGCGGTACTGGCGAGACTGCTGTTCGATTCCGACCCGCGCAATTGAGCCGAGGCTGGCTGGCAGGCCTCTTTGTCAGGCCGTGCGCGCCTGAGAAGCGCCGTCGCTGGCCCGTTCACCGGCCAGGGCGGCGATCAGTTCCTTGATCGCGCTGGTCGCGGCGTCCCGGGCGGCGGGCGTTTCGCCATCGATGCCGGCCGCGATCCGGGCTTCCACGGTGAACGCGATGTCGCCCAGCGCCGCCTCGCCGACCATGCCCGCGGTCCCGGCAAGGACATGGGCGATGGTCCGGGCCTCGGTCAGCAGCTCCCTGAGCTCGTCCGGACCGGCCGTTGGAACCTCTTCCAGGATAGCGGCCAGGCGCTCGGCCGACAGCCGCAGCCTGGCCGCAATCCGGCGCTCGAGGACCGGGCTTCGCGCGCCCGCCGGCTCGACGGTGGAGGATGTGTCCATGGCGCCCTGCCAGCGGTTGATCATCCGCCGCAGAGCCTCGATCCCGACCGGCTTGGCGAGATGGTCGTTCATCCCGACCGCCTCGCATTGCCGCCGCTCCTCCTCGAAGGCGCTGGCGGTGAGGGCGATGATCGGGATGGTCGCGGCCCGGCCGCCGAACGCTCGGATGGCCCGGGTCGCGGTGAGCCCGTCCATCACCGGCATCTGCAGGTCCATCAGGATCAGGTCCCAGGCGTCGGGCTCGGTCTGGAGCCGCCTGGCCAGATCGACGGCTTCGGCTCCGTCCGAGGCGATCTCGAACCGATGCCCGAGCCGGGCCAGCATTTCGCTGAACAATTCCTGGTTGATATCGACATCCTCGACCAGCAGCACCGAGGCGTGCCGAGACCTCATCTCGGGCGGGACCGCTTCATTGGGGAAGCCCGCGGTCTCGGTCGCGTCGGGCATTGCGGGCGCCGCCGATTCGACCAGCGGCAGCACCAGGGTCATGCTGGTGCCCTTGCCGAGCACGCTCTGGACCTCGATGGTCCCGTCCATCATCTCGGCGAGCTGGCGGCTGATGCTGAGCCCGAGTCCCGATCCGCCGAAGCGGCGCGTGGTGGTCAGCTCCGCCTGCACGAATGGATCGAAGATCGTCGCCGTCCGATCGGGATGGATGCCGATGCCGCTGTCCGCGACGGTTGCCCGCAGGGTTTCCCGCCCGTCGCCGGAGGGTCCGCGCGCGATCGTCACCGCGATCGACCCGCGGTGCGTGAACTTGATCGCATTGCCGATCAGGTTGAGCAGGATCTGGCGCAGCCGCAGCCCGTCGACCAGCAGGTGCGTCGGGAAGTCGTCGGCGATCGCCAGGGTCAGCGACAGCCCCTTTTGCTCGGCCATCAGATTCATCAGCCGGACGCATTGCTTGATCCCGTGGCGGACATTGTAGGGCGCCTCGGCGATTTCGAGCCGCCCGGCCTCGATCTTCGAGATGTCGAGGATATCGTTGAGCAGCTTCAGGAGCGCGTTGGCGGAACTCTGGATCAGCCCGAGGTGGCGCCGCTGGGCGTCGTCCAGCTCGCTTTCGAGCAACAGCTCGACGAAGCCCATCATGC
>DASTZO010000207.1:0-11395 GCA_035764265.1 Sphingomicrobium sp. | reverse complement strand
ATCTACGTCGCCGAGCATGCGCCCAACGACCGCCGCGGGGCGTCGACCGGCTGGATCCAGTCGTCGGCGGCGTTCGGCCTGCTCGCCGCGCTGCTGGTGATCCTCGCGACGCGCACCGCGCTCGGCGAGGACGCGTTCCTCGCCTGGGCGTGGCGGATCCCGTTCCTCGCCTCGCTGGTCCTGCTGATCGTTTCAGTGTGGCTGCGCTTCAAGCTGTCGGAGAGCCCGGCCTTCGCCAAGCTCAAGGAAGAAGGCGCGGTGTGCAAGACGCCGCTGCGCGAGGCGTTCGGGCGGCGCGAGAATGTGAAGCGCGTGCTGATCGCCTTCTTCGGAATCATGTGCGCGCAGGGCGCGGTCTGGTACTGCACCTTCTTCTACATGCAGGTGTTCCTCGGCCGCTCGCTGGGCGTGCCCGAGCCGACCGTCAATTTGCTGCTGATCATCATGACCCTGGTCAGCGCGCCGCTCTACGTGTTCTTCGGCTGGCTGAGCGACCGCGTCGGGCGCAAGCCGGTGCTGGTCGGCGGGATGCTGCTCGCGCTGCCGCTCTACCTGCCGGGGTTCCACTGGATCGCCGCCGCCGCCAACCCGGCGCTGGTCGCCGCGCAGCGGGCGACGCCGGTGGCCGTCGCGACTAATCCCGCGACCTGCTCGGTGCAGTTCGACCCGGTCGGGACCGCCCGCTTCGCCACCGCCTGCGACATCGCCAAGAGCCTGCTGGTGACGCGCGGCATCTCTTACTCGACCGTGCCTTCGGCCGACGGCTCGACGAGCGTCGCGGTCGGCGACCAGAGGCTGCCGGTCCCGGGCGGCAACGCCTTGTCCGATGGCGCTCTGAAAGCGCTCAAGGGCAAGGTCGGCGAGCAGCTCGGGGCCGCGCTCGAGGCCGGAGGCTACCCGAAGGCGGCCGCGCCCGACCGGCTTAACCTGCCGGTGCTGATCGCGGTGCTGCTGGGCTTCGTGGTCGCCGCGACCGCGCTCTACGGACCGCAGGCGGCGGCGCTGGTCGAGATGTTCCCGACGCGCGTGCGCTACACGGCGATGTCGCTGCCGTACCACGTCGGGACCGGCTGGGTCGGCGGCTTCCTGCCGGTCACCAGCTTCGCCTTGGTCGCGATCACCGGCGATATCTACGCGAGCCTGTGGTACCCGATCGCCTTCACCGCGCTGTCGGTGGTGGTCGCCTTGCTGTTCCTCCGGGAGACCCGCGGCAAGCCGCTGGAAGACGTGTGACCGGTCCGCCGGCAAGCCTCGCCATCGATCCGCCCGCCGGCTTCCCGGTGCTTGCCGACAGCCGGCGGCTGCGTCTGTTCTCCGTCTTCGTCTTGTATGTCGCCCAGGGGGTACCGTTCGGCCTGTTCTGGTACGCGATCCCCGCCTGGATGGCGGCCCGGGGCGCCGACGCCGGCGATGTCGGCTATGTGCTCGGCTTCACCGCGCTGCCGTGGAGCCTCAAGTTCGTCAACGGCTTCGTCATGGACCGCTACACCTTCCTGCCGATGGGGCGGCGGCGGGCGTGGCTGATCGGCGCGCAGCTGGTGATGGTCGCCTGCCTGATCGCCTGCGTCTTTATCAGCCCGGAGCCGACGGACGTCGCGCTGCTCGCCGCGACCGGCTTCATCGTCAACGCCGCGACCACGGTCCAGGACGTGGCGATCGACGGCCTGGCGGTGGACGTGATGCACGAGGACGAACGAGCGCGGGCCAGCGGCATGATGTTCGGCGGCCAGTCGGTCGGGATCGCGGCATCGGCGGCAGCGACCGGCGCGATTACCGCGGCATACGGAGTGAGCGCGGCCTACGCGGCCGCGGCGCTGGCCATTGCGCTCGTCACCGTTGCGGTCCTCCTGGTGCGCGAGCGCGCCGGCGAGCGGCTGCTCCCGTGGAGCGAGGGACGGGCGAGGGCCGAAAACCTCGCCGTCCATGCGGGTGCCTGGTGGCCGATCTTCCGAACCACGATCGTGTCGCTGGTCCGGCCGATGAGCCTGGTCCTGATTCCGGTCCTGGTGCTCAAGGGCGCGACCTACGGCGCCGTCACGGGGATCACCCCGCTGATCGCGACCCAGACCGCGGGCTGGGCGGAGGACCGGGTCACGAGCATCGCCGGGACCGGGCAGCTGGTGGCCGGGATCCTCGGCCTGACCCTGTTCGGCTATCTCGGCGACCGGATCGGGGCGAAGCGGGCGAGCGCGACCGCACTGACGGCTTTCGTGGCCTTGTTCCTGGCGATGCGGCTGCTGGTGCCGCAATGGGGCGACTCGACCGTCCTCACGGCATTCATCATCGCCTCGATCGGATTCGACGTGATGCTGATGATCTCGCTCGTGCCCATCGCCATGCGGCTCAGCCACCCGGCGGTCGCCGCGACCCAGTTCACGCTCTACATGGCGCTCGCCAATTTCGGCATCAGCATCGGCGCCTGGCTGGTCGCGCTGTCGCGGGACCATGGCGGCGCGCCGGCGCTGTTCGTCTGGCTGGTGATCGCGCAGCTTGCGGCGCTCGCCATCCTGCTCGCCGCACGCGTCCCGGAGGCGCGCGTGGATGTCGTCGCCCCACCGCGCGACTGAGCCCGGGCCGTTAGTTGCGGATCACGCGCGGGTGATTCGGCTCCTTCAGGCGCGGACCGGGATCAGCTTGAGCTTTTTGGCGACGAACACCGGCGCGGCGACGGACAAGGCGATCCCCGCGAGCGAGCAGAAGCCGAGCCACAGGGCCATCACCGTGCCGCCGGACAGGTACATGCCGTAGAGCACCGGCGCGGCGAGGATGAAGCCGCGGACCTCGTTCGCGACGAGCGCGACGATCCCGACTTTCACAAGCAACCCTGTGAGCGTGGTGAAAAGCTCGGCCATGCCCCGCCTTGTCGCAGGCGAGGGTTAGAAAATGGTTGACGGAGTCTGCTCCTAGCCGCCGGGCTTGAAGCGGCGCGTGAACACCCGCGTCGACCATGGCGCGAGAGTCAGCCGGGCGCCCTTCTGAAGAGTCGCGGCGGGACCGCCCCGCTCGTCCCACCTCCCCGGGTGCGGGATGTCCTCGAGGGTCGCCGTGCGCGGCTCGGCCGAGTAATTCTGAGCAACGAACACCGCGTCGCCGTCCCTGGCCCGGACGAAGCTGAATATCTTCTGCGACTCGCTGTTCTTCACATGGACCATGCGCGCTCCCCACGGCGCGTTGTGCAGCGCCGGGTGGGCGTCGCGGAACCGGATCCACTCGCGGATCAGCGCGCCGTGGGGGTGCTTGCGCCAGACGATCGGGTCGCGCTCGAAGAACTTGAGGCGGCGGTCGTTGCCGGCCTCCTGGCCGTTGTAGACGAGCGGGATTCCTTCCGACGTGAACAGCAGCGCGAAGGCGTTGGCGAGCGCCGGGCCGAACCGCTCGAACTCGGTGCCCGACCAGGCATTCTCGTCGTGGTTGGAGGTGAAGATCATCCGCTGAGCGCCGGTCGGCCAGGCGCTCTCGTTCTCGCTGTAGAAGCCGTAGAGCGCGCCGGTGTCGGCCTCGCCCCTGGCGATCTTCATCAGCGCCTCGGCCCACGCCCAGCCGTAGCTCGCGTCGAACGCGTTCATGTGGAGGTCGCGGTGGTTGAACTCGCCGAGCATCCACACCGGCTTGATCGCCTCGAGGTCGCGGCGGACGTCGGTCCAGAAATCGGGCGGGACATAGCCGGCGACGTCGGCCCGGAAGCCATCGACTCCCGCCTCGCGCACCCAGAAGGCCATCGCCTGCGCCATCTCGCGGCGCATCGCCGCATTGCGGTAGTCGAGGTCGATGATGTCCGACCAGTCCCACCACGGGGTCGAGCGGAAGCTGCCCTTCCAGTCGCGTTCGTAATAGTCCGGGTGCCGGGTCGCCCACGGATGGTCCCAGGCGGTGTGGTTGGCGACCCAGTCGAGGATCACCTTCACGCCGTTGCGGTGCGCGGCGTCGACGAACGCCTTGAGGTCGGCGAAGCTGCCGAGCTCCGGATTGACCGCGCGATAATCGCGCACGCTGTACGGGCTGCCCAGCGTGCCCTTGCGGTTCTTCTCGCCGATCGGGTGGATCGGCATCAGCCACAGGATATCGACTCCGAGCGCCTTCAGCCGCGGGATCTCGAGCGCCGCCGCCTTCAGAGTCCCCTGGGGAGTGAATTGGCGGGTGTTGACCTGGTAGATGACCGCCTTGCGCGACCAGGCGGGGTGGCGGACGCCCTCGAAGCCTTCGGGCGCATAAGGGTCGGGCGCCATGGCATGAAGCGAAGTGAGCGGGGCGAGAGCAAGCGCGAGCGCGGCCAGGGCTTTCATGCGGTCCTCGCGGTCATGGGCACCAGTGGATGTCGATCGGCTGCTCGGCTTCGGCGAGCACGCGGCCGATCGGCAGCTTCGAGCTGTGGCCGTCGGCGATCGCCTGCTCGAGCAGCGAGCGCTTTTCCGGGCCGGTGATGGTGATCAGCAGGGTCCGCGCCGACAGGATTGCGGCCCGGGTCAGGGTCACCCGCGGCACCGGCGCGTCGGCGGGCATCGGGTCGGGCATCACCCCGACCGCGCGGCGCGCCTTGGGGGCGTCCAGCGCGTCCTGCAGGTCGGGGCCGGCGAAGATCGACGCGGTGTGCCCGTCGGCGCCCATTCCGAGCCACACCAGGTCGGGCGGCCACGACAGGTCCTGGAGCCGCGCGTCGGCGGCGTTGCCGGCGAGCTTGTGGTCGTCGATGGTGGTCGCGATCGGGAACACCCGCGCGCCGGTCGGAAGGAATTCCTGGGCGATCGCCCGGATGTTGCTCAGCTCACTGTCGAGCGGCGCGAGCCGGTCGTCGGTCGGGATGATCGTCACCCGCTTCCAAGCCAGCTGGCGCCCGGCGATCTTCGGGTAGATCGGCTTCGGCGTGGTCCCGCCGGGAAGCGCGATCAGCGCCGAGTCGCGCGCGTCCAGGGCGCTTTCGACAATGAAGCCGACGTCGCCGGCGACCGCGTCGGCCATTTCCTCGGCGCTGTCATGGTCCCACCATTCGGCTTCGATCATGCTGCTCTCAATCCCCCTGGCGGTAGCCGGCTTGCGAAACGACGGGCTCGCCGCGCCGGTTATAGGCGGGGCGATAGACGAAGCGGCTCGTGACCAGAGCGCAGGTCATATTGTCAACCTCTGCATCACCGCTCGATTGATAGACCTTGCAATCGGTCACCCGGCCGTTGGTCAGCACCGTGAACGTCACGAGGACGCCGGCTCCGCGCGGGAAGCGCCGGCGCAGGTGCGGCGGGTAGTCGCGCATCGTGAGGCTCGGACTGAGCTTATAGGCGCGGGTGGCGATTCCTCCGCCGCCGCCCGACCCCGCCCCCGAGCCGCTGCCGGTGCCGGTGCCGGAGCCGCCGGTGCCCGTCCCGGGGCCACGCACGTCGGCCGCGCCCTGGGTCGGAGCCGCGCCCTCCCGCGGAGTTTCGGTCACCGCGATCGGCGGCTTCACCGGAAGCTCGATCCTGGGCTTGGGAGCGACGACGGGGGTCGCTTCGCTCTTGAGGTTGGGCGACGACCCGCCCTCCTCCTCCTTGGGCTTCGGCCGCTCGGCCTGCTGCTGCGGCGGCGGCGGCGGTGGCGGCGGGGGGACGATCTCGTCGATGTCGAACACCCGCAGCGCGCGCTGCGGGTCGTCGATTTCGATCGTGCCCGACATGTGGAGCAGTGCGAAGGCGAGCACGGCGTGGATCGCCAGCACGGCCGCCATCGCGCCGCTCTTGTCCCTGCTGGTGAGATCGTTCCGGTACATCGCAGCAGGTCAACGCCGGCGCAGAGCGGGCGGTTGCGCGGGCGGGAGACCGCGCGGAAATGCCGGTCCGGAAGACGACGAACGGAGTGCCGCCCAAGCAAACGGCCGGCGCCCGAAGGCACCGGCCGAATTAAGGACTGCTATGCGGAGACTAGGCGATCAGTGACCGTGGTGGCCGCCGGCCTTGGCCTCCAGGGTCCAGAACACGTGGGTCAGCTTCCGCTTGCCGCCGCCGAGGTCCATCATGAAATAATCGGGGCGGCCCTGGGCATCGAAATGCACCGCTCGGCCCCACTCGGACGGCGAGTCGCCGCCGCTGGCGTTGTTGAGGCCGGTTCCGGAGTTCGATCTCCCGGGACCAACCGCGGTGAAGTTGCTGTGCGAATGGCTGTACATGATCGCCAGCTGCTCATAGTCGTGGCCGTTGGGCGTTTCGTTGCCGAGCGGCTGATTGGTATAGTCCATGCAGCTCTGCGAACCGGCCGGCTGCTCGACGTCCGCATTGTTGAAATCCTCGTCCTGGTGGCCGAGGCCGTAGTCGTGGCCGATTTCCTGGCAGGCGACCAGCGCCCGCCATTCGGGCTTGTTGTAGGTGGCGGTGTCGAAATAGCTGTCGTTGAGCTTGGTGATGCCCTGGACGATGTGGCCGCCCGACAGCCAGATCTGCGCGATTCCGAGCCAGCCGGTGAAGCCGTAGCGGGCATTGCAAACCAGGATCTTGCCGGACTGGGCCTTGCAAGTCTTCGGGTTGAGCCCGGAAGCCGTCGGCCCCGGCGACTCGATATAGCTAATATATGGAGTCTGGTCGGGATCCTGGCCGTTCCAGTCGCCGACCGCGTTGACGACATAGGTCCCCCACTTGGTCTGGTCGATGGCGGTGATGACCGGCGGCGAAATCTCAGCGCTGGTCCGTTGCCAGTGATAGGTGCTCCAGCTGTGCGAAGCGATGGCCGGCGCGGCGATCGCGGCGGCAGCGACAGCGGCCAGAGCCGCGACTCGAATATTGATCTTCATGATGTAAATTCCCCTCTGGGAGCCCCAAGCAGCGCCAAGCTGTCACAACTGCGGTCGCCGCGCAAGCTTCGGATTAACCAGATTAATCCACAAGCGGGACATCATGGGATTGGCCGCTGGCCAGAAGCGGCCCGGCGGATGCACAACCGCGGCCAGTCTGACGAAGAGTTCCCCGGCGGCTTAAGGCCGCTACCTTTGAAGGACGAGTCCCGTCCCCCGAGAGCTTTGGAGCAAGCGAGTGTCGGTGTCTATTCGCCCCGTTCGGCCCGGCTATGACCACGCCAGATATGTCGCGGCGGCGGCGATCCTTCTCCTTGTCCTTGTCACCGGTTCGATTGCGTTCTCCCACGAACGATTCAACCTCTACACGCGCTACATCTTCCTGACCCAGGATGCTTGGCTCGCGCCATTTTTTGCCGCCGCCTGCCTTTTCCATGCTCGTCCGGCCAGCCGGGGACGGCTGTTTACAGCGCAGCGAGAGCGGCGCTCCATGTGGCTCTTGCTGGCGCTGCTGCTGTTGATCTGCTGGGTCGGCCGCTTCCTGGTGTTCGGCGATTTCGACGCGACCCCGGACGAGCGCATGGCCGCGTTCGATGCCGCCGTCTTCCGCGGCGGCGCCCTGGTCTGGCCGATCCCGCCCGAATGGCGATCGCTGGCGAATGCGCTCAACCGCAATTTCATGCTTCCGATTGGAAGCGCCGAAGCCTGGATCTCCGCATATTTGCCGGTGAATGCGGCCTTTCACGCGGTCGTCGGCAAACTGATGGACGAGGACCTTACCGCTCCATTGCTGGTCGCCGCCGGAGCCTGGTGCCTGTGGCGCATATCGCTCCGGCTGTGGCCGGATTCGGTTTCCGCGCGCATCGCCACCGTCGCTTTCTACGCCGGCTCATCGCAGGTCCTGATCACCGGCATGACCAAGTTCGCGATGAGCGCGCACCTGGCGCTCAATCTCTGCTGGCTGATGCTGTTCCTCCGCGGCGACCGCCGCTCGCACGCGCTGGCGATGCTCGTCGGGTTTCTCGCCACGGGCGTCCATCAGCCGCTGTTCCACCCATTGTTCGCGGCTCCGTTTCTCGCGCTTCTCGGCGGCAGGCGGCAATGGAGCCTGCTGGGCGCGTACCTATTTGCCTATGCCTGCATCGGGGCATTCTGGGTCGCCTGGCCAACCTTGCTGAGCTCGATGGGCACTGGAGCCGTGGTCCCGATCGAGTCCAGTTCGGGAATCGGCTATCTCGAGCGACTGCTCGCAACCGTGAAAGGCGTCGACCTCGAAGGCGCGTGGTTGACCGGCGCCAACCTGATTCGGTTCATCACCTGGCAACATCCGCTTCTCGCCCCGGTTGCCCTGTTCGGCGCATGGGCCGCGTGGCGAAGCGAGCCCTTCGTGCGGGCGCTTGTCGTCAGCTTTGCGCTGCCGATCCTGATATTCTGGATCCTGCTGCCCTGGCAGGGTAGCGGCTGGGGCTACCGCTATCTTCACCCGGTGCTCGGCAATGCTTTCCTGCTCGGCGGATGGGGCTGGCACATGCTCGAGCGCAGCCACAAGGACCTGTGGCGGCCGCTGCTGTGGACGAGCGCCGCCTCATTGCTGTTGCTGCTTCCGGTGCATGGGTGGCTGGCGCACCATATCATTCGCCCAATTGCGCAAGCGGATGCCAGGATCGACGCGATTGCCGCGGACGTGGTGATCGTGGACACGCAATTCCACGAGGTTTTCGTGCACAATCGGCACGACCTTTCCAACCGTCCGATCCGCCTGATGAGCGCTCACGTCCAGCCGCGCCAGATTGCCCGACTCTGCCGCCGACGCTCGATCGCATTCGTCGACCCGCCTGCCCCGGGAGAGCCGTCCGGGCGACAGCGTGCGCTCGAGTCGGCCGCGGGGCGTGCCGGCTGCGCTGCGTCCACGGTTCGGGTGCCGATCGCCGACCATTTGTTGCGCGGCCGGTAGCCGGTCACGGCGCCGCTTGACGGCTGCTCGGCCAGGCGAGGCCGCCGGTCCGCCCACCGCCCGGGGGGATCCGCAGTGCAAGCTCGCAGACCTGAATCTTCCATTGTTTTCAATACGAAGCGGCAGTCGGCGAAGTGCAGGCGGGGTCATTGACAGGCATGCCGTGGCAGCGCAGGGCCTGCGATGGCCGCTGGGCGATTTTGTCAACGAATCTACGATTGGAGCAGTGGTGGAAGGACTTCGGGCGCTGCTCAGGGATGGATCTGGAGCGTCAGCAGCCGAATATGCGGTCATTCTCGCAATTGTCGGAACCGGAATCATCCTGGCTGCGATCTTCCTCGGCGAGGCCGTCACCGGGGCGCTGAGCGACGCAAGCGGCTGCATCGGCTCGGACGGTTCGAACTGTTAGCGCCTCGAGGACCCGGCCCGGCATAACCGAAATCCGCGGCTTCAAGGCCCTGCGCCGCTGCAGGACGCCCGCTCGTGAGCCGGTCGAGGTCAGGCGAGGTAGGTTTCCCAGGTTTTCCACCACGTCGCGGCAATGCTGAACAGGCCGAGCGCCACCAGCCAATGTCGCGCCGGAATTCGAAGGAACGCCCGGCCGGCGGCGGGAATCGACAGCAGGAACAACGGTATCAACGGGTAAAGATAGCGCCCCTGGAACCCGTCGATTACCGGCGCTCGATACCGCGTCCACTGGAGGTAGAGCAGCGCCAGAATGACGAGGATGGTCGCCGCCGCGAGGGCCAGTGCGAACCCCCGCGTCCGCCAATTGGACAGCGGGCCAGCCGGGATCGGGCGGCCCGAGAAGGTCACGCCCGCAAGGAGAGCCCCCGCGACCGGGTAAAAAGGCAGCGGCAGCGTCACCGGTGGGCCGAACACCCCGAAAAACTCCAGAATGGCCTTGGGGACGAGCGGAGTCGCGAAAACCGTCGCCAGCACGATCCGCAAATAGGCCAGCGGATCGGAGATGACGAACTGCAGCTGGTCGCCGGGGCGCACGATCCCGGACCAGGTGCGATATTGCGCGACATTGTCGAAGTAGCTCAACTTCAGGGCGATCATCCACGCGGCGCTGGCCACGATGCCGGGCGCACAGACGAGCAGGCAGGCGAGGGCCTTGGCTCGGACCGAGCCGAAGCGGCTTGCGGGAATGGCAAGCGAGAGCAGCGGAAGAAGCAGGTAGGCGCTCTTGCATTGGGCGAGGATGAACGCAGCGGCCGCCAGCACCGCCAGAGTCCGGCGCGCAATGCGTCCGGAAGCCGCGATTTCCCTGATCACGAGAGCGAGAAACAGGAAGGCGAGCCCGACCGTGAACTGGTCGGCATCGAGGGTGCTGCGCGTGAACAGGACCGGCGGCAGGAGCGCGACCGCCGCAAGCGCGTGCCTGTGATCCGGGATCGTTCGGATCGCGAGGAAGGTCAGCGCGACCCCCGCCAGAAGACCCGAGATTCGACCACTGTAGAACAGGGCGAGGGGGGAAAGGCCGAGCAACCGGCCGAGCGCGATCGCGGCGCTCTGCGGAAGGTAGGAAATCGGGTGCATCACCGCGATCGGATTCGGCCGCACGACCCTGGGCTCGTCCGCCCTTAACGGTATCGACGCCATCCTGTCGAAATCGGCCCGCGAGTAGGAATAAGGCGGGTTCCTGCCTTCTCGGAATTTTTCGCGACTGGCCTCCAGGAACTCCGCAATGCCGCCGGGCAACGGGGCCGGGCCGACCAGCAGATGCGCGGACGCCGCGCTTGCGGCTCTGTGGAAATTGTACCGTTCATTGCCGCCGCCGACCGGCGGGATCAGGCCGATCAGGACGATTCCGCCAACCAGCGCGAGGATCGCGAACAGCCACTCCGGCGAGCGCCGGCGCGGCCCGATCTCCGCGCCCTCCTCAGGCGGGCGCATGAACGGAACCGGCCGGGCCCGCCTGCCGGCTCTCTTCGGCATGAAGCGCCCACAGGCACAGCAAGGCGGCGATCGGGATCGGGTTCGGACCCGGGTAGAAACCGATATAGGTGACGACCGGAAGCAGGCAGCAGAGCCAGGCGACGGCAACGACCACCGGCCCTCGCTCCCGCACGACCAGCCACCCCATGGGGACGATCAACAGCAAGGCATCGTAAGTGAACAGGTAGGGCGGGACGAGCAGGATGGCGGCGGCGAGCACCGGCACGCGCAGCTCGCTTCTCCTGCTCCACGCCCTCCACACGAGGGCCGTGGCGCCCAGCGCCACCATCGCGTGGATGATCAAGGCGGGCTGCTGCGGAACGCCGAGGTGGCGCGCGAACGCGAAGACGCTGGCCAGCTCGTTCCATGGCCAGCGGCTGGTGGCCATCGCGTGCGCATAGACCGGCACGATGTCGAAGAAGCCGCGGTACGTTTCCATTCCGAAAGTCAGCAATGCGAGCAACAGCAGTGCAATCGACGACGCGGCTGCTCCCGCGATTGCGCGCCACTCGCGGCCGGCCAGCAAGGCTATTGGCAGAAGCACCGCCAACTGCGGCTTGATGACCAGCAGGCCCAGGATTGCGCCTCCAAGCAACGGCCGCCGCTCGAGCGCCCGCATTCCGGCGATGAACAGGGCGGCGGTCAGGAAGCCGTTTTGTCCGATCAGGGCATTGGCCAGCGCCTGCGGGTGGGCCAGCCGGTAGGCCAGGGGCGCGACGCCCCGCGAGACCAGCAGGTACAGGCCG
>DASTZO010000206.1:0-3141 GCA_035764265.1 Sphingomicrobium sp. | reverse complement strand
CGAGCGCTTCGAATGCGTCCCCCAGCGCCTGCCCGAAAAGCTCGGCTTCGACGCCCAGGAGGTCCTCGACCCCGAGGCCGAATCGGCCCAGCTCGAGCGCCTGACCGCCGACCGCGAGCGCTTGGGGCCGGTCAATCTGGTCGCCGAGCAGGAGCTCGCCGAGATCGACGCGGCGCGGACCAGCGGCGCCGCCGAGGCCGAGGAACTGACCCAGGCGATCCACCGGCTGCGCGGCTCGATCGGCAGCCTCAACCGCGAGGGCCGGGTGCGGCTGCTCGCCGCCTACGAGAAGGTCGACGCGCATTTCCGAAGCCTGTTCCGGACCCTGTTCGACGGCGGCCAGGCGCACCTCGAGCTGGTCGAGAGCGACGATCCGCTCGAGGCCGGGCTGGAGATCATGGCGCAGCCGCCGGGCAAGCGCCTGTCGACCCTGACCCTGCTGTCGGGCGGCGAGCAGGCGCTGACCGCGATCGCGCTCATTTTCGCTCTGTTCCTGACCAATCCGGCGCCGATCTGCGTGCTCGACGAGGTCGACGCGCCGCTGGACGACGCCAATGTCGAGCGCTTCTGCGACCTGCTCGAGCGCATGACCCAGGAGACCGACACCCGCTATCTGATCGTCACCCACAATGCGGTGACCATGAGCCGAATGCACCGGCTCTACGGGGTGACCATGATCGAGAAGGGCATCAGCCGGCTGGTGTCGGTCGATCTGAGCGCCGCGACCCTGCTCGCCGCCGAGTGACCGAGCGCACGATGACCGGGCGACTCGTCCCGCCGTATCCGCCCCGCCGCCCCGGCCCGGTGGCGGTGTGGCGCGGCCTGATCGGAGAGCGCGCCCGGACTTTGGTCTACGGCTGGTCGGAGCGGGCGTTCCGCGAGCCGTACATGCGGAGGAACGTGCTCGGCTACCGGGTGCACATCCCGCTCGACCCCGAGTCCGTCCAGCGCGTGCTGCTCGACAACGCCGCCAATTACCAGAAGCCGCGGCTGGTCAAGCGGCTGCTGGCGCCGGTCATCGGGCGCGGCCTGCTGAGCTCCGACGGAACCTTGTGGCGCGAGCAGCGGCGGATCGTCGCCGCCAGCTTCACCCCGCCGGCGGTCGACGCGCTGGTGCCGGTGTTCGCAAAGGTCGCCGAGGCGGCGGCGGCCGGCTGGGGCGAGGGCGTTCGCGACGTGGCCCGCGAGGCCACCGCGACGACCATGCGGGTGATCTCCAACGCCTTGTTCAGCGGCGACAGGCGGCTGACCAGCGCCGAGGCGATGGCCCATATCGCCGCGGCGCTGGACGGGGTCAGCGAGGCGCGGATGCAGGTTCTGCTCGGGCTGCCGATGATCCCGGTCAGCCTTCGCGGCTACCGCGGCCGCCGCGGCCAGGTCTATCTCCGCAAGACGCTGAGCGCGCTGGTCCGCGAGCGCCTCGCCGGCGATGCTCCCGACGATTTCGTCACCCACATGATCCACGCGCTTCGCGAGCGCTTCCCGGCCGACGAGGCGATCGAGCTTGCGGTCGACAACGCCGCGACCTTTTATCTTGCCGGGCACGAGACCACCGCCAACACGGTGACCTGGACGCTGTACCTGCTCGCCGAGCAGCCGGAGCTGCAGGAGAAGGCGGCCGCCGAGGCGCGCGAGGCCTTGGCCGCGGGCGTCGATTCGGCGCTTCCCGACCGGCTGCCCTTGCTGCGGATGATCGTCGAGGAATCGCTGCGCCTCTACCCGCCGGCGCCGCGCTTCGACCGCGAGGCGGTCGCCGCCGACCGGCTCGGCGAGCATGACATCCGGCCGGGCGACCTCGTGTCCATCTGGCCGTGGCTGCTCCACCGCCACCAGCGGCTGTGGGACGATCCCGACACGTTCGACCACAGCCGCTTCGCGCCCGAGGCCCGGAAGGGCCGGCACCGCTTCCAATATATCCCGTTCGGCGGCGGGCCGCGGATGTGCGTCGGCGCCCGCTTCGCCATGGCCGAGGGGCTGGCCATCCTCGCCGTGTGGCTCGCCCGCTACCGCTTCGCGCCGGTGCCGGGCCGCGAGGTGCGATTGTCGGGCGCGGTCACGCTCCGCCCGGCCGGAGGGATGCCGCTGACGCTCTGGCGCCGCTCCTAAATATCTCGAGCCGCTGAAATGCTATTGCGAATGACTATCAATAACGATAGTGGCGCTCGTCATGACCATGCTCCGCACCCTTCCAGTCGCCGCCGCCCTCCTCGCAACCACCGCTCCAGCCTACGCCGAGACCGAGACGGCCGACGCCGCGGCCACGGCCGAAGCCGGCGACGTCATCGTCGTCACCGGCCAGCGCCGCGAATATGGCGTCCGCTCGACCATCACCGCGACCCGCACCAACACCGACGTCAAGGACATCCCGCAGGCGCTGACGGTGGTTTCCGAAAGCCAGATCGAGGACCAGTCGCTGCGCTCGATCGCCGACCTTTTGATGTTCGTCCCCGGAGCGACTCCGGGCACCGGGGAGGGCAACCGCGACCAGATCACGCTGCGCGGCAACACCACCACCGCCGATTTCTTCGTCGACGGGATCCGTGACGACGTCCAATATTTCCGCGACTTCTACAACCTCGACCGGGTCGAGGTGCTGCGCGGCTCCAACGCGATGATCTTCGGCCGCGGCGGCGGCGGCGGAATCGTCAACCGGGTGACCAAGCGCTCGGGCCTCGCCCAGTACCGCGAGTTCCTAGCCGCCGGCGACAGCGAGGGCGGCGTCCGCCTCAGCGGCGACCTCGACCAACCGCTCGGCAGCAGCGCCGGGTTGCGCATCAACGGCGTCTACGAGAACGGCGACTCGTTCCGCCGCCACGTCGACCTCGAGCGGCTGGCGGTCAACCCGACGGTAGGCATCCTCGCCGGGCCAGCGACCCGCATCGACCTGTCCTACGAATATCTGCGCGACCGCCGCACCGCCGACCGCGGCGTTCCGTCGATCGCCGGCGAGCCGCTCGAGGGCTTCGACCGTACCTTCTTCGGCGACCCGGGCTCGAGCTTCGCCCGGGCCGACGTCCACCTCGCCACCTTCGGCCTCGAGCACAAGTTCGGCGACGCCCTGACGCTGCGCAACCGCACACTCTACGGCGACTATGACAAATTCTACCAGAACATCTATCCGAACGGCGCCGTCGACAGCGC
>DASTZO010000205.1:0-2200 GCA_035764265.1 Sphingomicrobium sp. | reverse complement strand
TGCCCCGGCGGCGTCATCGCGGAAGAGCGGGCGCGCGAACTGGCAAGAGCGGTCGCGGCATTCGAAATCGAGCCGCAGGTCGCCTATCACCAAAAGAGTGCGCGCCAGATCGACGCGCTCGACCACCGGCTCGAGCGGGTCGCCAATTGGCTGTTCAAGGCGACTTTGGTCGTCTCCGCCGCGATCGTCGGCGGGCACCTGTACGCGCCCGACTGGGTCGCGGAGTACAGCGACTGGTTCACCCTGGTGTCAGCGGGCTTCCCGGCGCTCGGCACGGCGGTGTTCGGCATCCGCTTCCAGGGCGATTTCGGGGGCAATGCGGTGCGCTCGCAGGCGACCGCCAACGAGCTCAGGGACATCCAGCTGGAGATGGAGCGCGGAGTCGAGCTGCTGCGCGCCGCCGACCTAGCCGAACAAGCGGCTCGAGCGATGCTCGAGCATCTCGATGAATGGCGGCTGGTCAACCAGCAGATGGACCTCGGAATCGCCTAGACTCCGACCCACCCGCGTCCGTAAATATATGGAACCCAAGGGGAAGCCGAATGCGCATCACCAGCTGGATCATCGCCGCCTCGCTCGCATTTCACGCCGGCGCCGCGGCCGCGCACGACTATAACAGCGGCAAGCGCCCCGCGCTGACCTTCGGAGCGCCCTGGCAGGCGGAGATCTATTCCAACTTCGCCGGCTATTCGGAAAAGGAACGGGCGGAAAAGGAGCTGTGGGAACTCGCGCATCGCTGCGGCGGGTCGCTGATCGCGCCGCAATGGGTTTTGACCGCCGCGCACTGCATCAACCAGAGGCAGGTCGACGACGGATTCCGGGTCCGGCTCGGGTCGCGCGATCTCAAGGATCGGCCGGGCGCGACGTACCGGATCGCCCGGATCGTGCGCCATGCCGCCTATGACAAGGACAAGAAGCTCAACGACATCGCGCTGATCCACATCGTCGCCGACGACAAGACCGAGCTCGGCAAGGCCGGGCGGATCCGGGCGATCCGGCTCAACGGCACCAGCGACTACGATGCGGCCATTGAGCCCGGGGTTTCGGTCAGCGCGACGGGATGGGGAAAGACCACGCCCGGAAAAGGGGGCCGCGCCTCGCCGCAGCTATTGCAGGTCGAGCTCGAGACGGTCGACTGCGACTCCGCGCCCGACTATCGCGGCCGGACGACCGAGGACATGCTGTGCGCCGGCGCGCCCGGCAAGGACAGTTGCCAGGGCGACAGCGGCGGACCGTTGATCCTGACCCACGGCGAGCCGGTGCTCGTCGGAATCGTCAGCTGGGGCGACGATTGCGGCGAAGCCGCTCATCCCGGCGTCTATGTCCGTATCGATCGCCAGCATTATCTCGACTGGATCGGCCGCGCGATGGCCGCCGACCCGTCGGTCAACAGCCTCGACTAGCGGTCGTCGCCGCTGTTGCGGTCGTCGCCGCTGTTGCGGTCATCGCCGCTGTTGCGGTCGTCGCCGCTGGCGCGGGGATCGCCGCTGGCGCGGGCCTGAGCGACATTCGGCTTGTCTTGTTCGAGCGCCTCTTCGGACGCGTCCGTTACGGGTTTTCCACCGATGATCATTGCTTCCTCCCCTGGCAGGAGCGCGCATGGTCGCACGGATGCGCTCCCGGTGATAGGGCGGCGGTTCATCTCAAGCCTAAGTCATTGAGAAGCGCCAGGAATCTTGGCTGCCGGCGGACCGGATCGAGCAACGGGTCGGTCGAAAGATAGGTCAATCCCGAGTCGCCGACGACTCGCGCGCGCTCGAGCGCCGTCAGCGCGGCCGACTGATCCCCCCATTGCGCATGGACCTGGGCCTGCTGGTACAAAGCGCTGTCGCCGACTTCCGCGACCAGCTGCGCGAGCGACTTCTCGGCCGCTTCGGGGTTGCCGAGCCTGCGGTCGACGATCGCCAGGCCCGACAACCTGAACGTGGCTTGCGGCTCGGCGGCGAATTCCTCGCGCGCCTGCGCCAGCTGCCCGAGCTGGAGCAGGCAATAGCCGATCAGAGCGTGGGCGAACGTCATGTGCGGATTGAGCTTCAGCGCCTGCCGGAGCGGGGCGAGCGCATTGCGATAGCGCCGCGCGGCATATTCGATCGAGCCCGCGGCGCGGTGGGTTCGTGCGTTGAGCGGGTCCAGGACCAGGGCCCGCCGGATCGCCGTCCGCGCCTCATTGGCGCGATCCGCGCGCGAGCAGTAGAGCGCG
>DASTZO010000204.1:0-3000 GCA_035764265.1 Sphingomicrobium sp. | reverse complement strand
GCCGATCGTCGAGCCGGGGAAGAAGCCGAGCTTGGGCAGGCCGGCGATCGCGGCCGGAAGATCGAACGGGCGGACGAAGTCGGCGACCACCGGGAGCACCGGCAGCGCCGGGAAGCGGCCGCTCAAATGCGCCGCGCTTTCCTTGAGATAGTCGCCCGAGATGTCGACCGGGATGTAGGCGGCCGGTGCGATTGCCCGGAGCAGCATGGGCGTCTTGGCCGCCGATCCGGCGCCGAACTCGACCACCGCCGCGCCTTCGGGAATCCGCGCCGCAACCTCGGGCATGATCGCCTGCAACAGCGCGGTCTCGGTCCGCGTCGGGTAATAGGACGGCAGCCGGGTGATCTGGTCGAACAGCTCGGAGCCTGTGTGGTCGTACAGCCAGCGCGCCGGGACGGCGGGGATCGGCGCCGCGAGGCCGGCAAGCACGTCGTCGCGAAACGCGCCGAGTTGGTCGTCGCCGGCCTTTCCATCCGCCACCGCATCAGCCATCGCGGGCGAGGCGCAGCCCGGTGAACTGCCAGCGCGCGCCGGGCGGGAAGAAGTTGCGGTAGGACGCCCGGCTGTGGCCCCGCGGAGTCGCGCAGCTGGCGCCCTTGAGGACCAGCTGCCCGCTCATGAACTTGGCGTTATATTCGCCGACCGCGCCCGGCGCCGGAGCGAAGCCCGGGTAGGGCGCGAAGCTGCTTTGCGTCCATTCCCAGACGTCGCCGAACAGGTCGCCGGGCGGCGCCGGGACGACCGCTCCGGCGCGGTCGAGCTGGTTGCCGAGGTTGGGGTCGGCCGTGGCGGCGAAGCTCTCCCACTCGGCCTCGGTCGGCAGCCGCGCGCCCGCCCAGCGCGCGAACGCGTCGGCCTCGAACAGGCTGACGTGGGCGACCGGCGCCGCCGGGTCGATGGAGCGCCGCCCGGCGAGCGTGAACTGGGTCCCGTCGCCGCGCCAGTAAAGGGGCGCCGTAATTGCCTCGCGCTGCACCCAGTCCCAGCCGTCCGACAGCCACAGGGTCGCAGTGGAATAGCCGCCATCGGCGATGAACTCGGCCCATTCGCCATTGGTCACCGGCCGGCTGGCGATCGCGTGCGGGTGAAGCAGCTCCGGGTGCCGCGGCCGCTCGCAATCGAAGGCGAAGCCGCCCTCGTCCGCGCCGATCTCGACGATGCCGGTGCGGCCCGAAAGCCAGCTCAGCGGCTCGGGCGAATGGCATGTGGCCGCTTCCAACTCGCCATAGGCCGGATCGAGCGGGTTCTCGGCGAAGGTCGCCAGGATGTCGGTCAGCAGCAATTCCTGGTGCTGCTGCTCGTGGTGGATGCCCAGCTCGACCAGGTCGAGCGCGCCGGCCGGCAGCCCCGGCAGCGCCCGCTCGAGCGCCTCGTCGACATGAGCCCGCCACTCGCGGACCTCGTCGAGCGACGGCCGGCTCAGCATCCCGCGCCTGGGCCGCGGGTGGCGCTCGCCCTCGCCTTCGTAATAGCTGTTGAACAGATAATGGTAGCGCTCGTCGAACCGCCGGTAGCCTGGCGCATGGTCGCGCAGCACGAACGTCTCGAAGAACCAGGTCGTGTGGGCGAGGTGCCACTTGGCCGGCGACGCGTCGGGGAACGGCTGGACGGTCGCGTCGGCGTCGGACAAGGGCCCGGCGAGGTCGAGCGTCAGCCTGCGCGTCGCCGCGAGCCGCTCGCCGAGCGAGCCGACGCGCGCGGTCAGCGGGTGGCGCCGGGTCGCCACAAGATGTCGCCGCCTTCGTCCCTCGCCAGCCATCGCCCGAGCACGAACAGATGGTCGGACAGGCGGTTCAGATAGACCCGCGCCATCGGGTTGAGCGACACCTGCCGGGCCGCCGTGATCACCGACCGCTCGGCGCGGCGGGCGATGGCCCGGGCAAGGTGAACGTGCGCGGCCCCCTTGCCGCCGCCCGGCAGGATGAAGCTCTTGAGCGGCTCCAGTTCCTCGTTCATCGCGTCGATCTCGGTCTCGAGCCGGTCGACCTGGCCCTGGACGATCCGCAGCGCCGTCTCCGACGGGGCGAATTCGTCGCCCGGAGTGGCGAGGTCGGCGCCGAGGTCGAACAATTCGTTCTGGATGCAGCCGAGCATCGCCCGCGCCTTGCCGGACCCGACGTGGACGATGGCGAGGCCGATCGCGCTGTTCAATTCGTCCACGTCGCCGATCGCCTGCGCGCGCGGATGGTCCTTGGCGATCCGCGAGCCGTCGACCAGCCCGGTTTCGCCGGCGTCGCCGGTGCGCGTGTAGATCCGGTTGAGTCGGACCATGACGGCCGCCTAGCCGGTCGAGGCGCCGGCGAGGATCAGGATCAGCGCGACAATGACGATCGCCACCGCCTGGAACAGCACCCGCTTGCGCATCCAGGCCTGCTGCTGCTCGCCGGTGACGTCCTTGCCCGACGCCATGGCGATCACCCCGCGGACCAGCACGTAGGCGGTCGCGCCCATCGCCGCGACCAGCAGGATGATCATCACCGTCGACATGGCGCGGCCTCTACGCCCCGGAGAATGCGAAACCAAGGGGCAGCTTGCCGGCCAGCAGCTCCGCGGCGAGCGCCGGACCGTCCGCGCCCGCCTCGCGAATCGCCGCCAGGGTCGGAGCGAGATCGCGCTTGGCGAGCCGCCGGCCGTCGGCGTGGGTGACCAGCGGATGGTGGAGATAGGCCGGCTCGGGCAGATCGAGCAGCTCCTGAAGCAGCCGCTGGACCGGGGTCGAGGGACGGAGGTCGGCGCCGCGCACGACCAGGTTCACCCCGCTCGCCGAATCGTCGACCACGCAGGCCAGATGGTAGCTCGCCGGGGCGTCCTTGCGGGCGAGGACCGCGTCGCCGATGTCGCCGGGCCGGGCGGTGAAGCGCCGCTTATCCTCCGTCCAGGCCGGCAGCCCGGCGATCTCGAGCGCTTTGCCGCAATCGAGCCGCCAGCTGTGCGGGCTCGCCGCCCGCCGCGCGGGGTCGTCGGGCAGGCCGCGGCAGGTGCCGCGATAGGAGGAGCCGG
>DASTZO010000203.1:0-8110 GCA_035764265.1 Sphingomicrobium sp. | reverse complement strand
CCGGGTCGTGGCGGCGGTGTCGTCGGACGAGAAAGCGAAGGCCGCTCGCGAAGCGGGGGCGGATGAGTCCGTGGTCTATCCTCCAGGGCCGTTCGACCGCGAGGGGCAGAAGGCGCTGGCCGAGCTGTTCAAGAGTGCGGTCGGACCGGGCGGCGCGGACGTGATCTTCGATCCGGTCGGGGGCGATTATGCCGAGCCCGCGCTGCGCGCGATCGGCTGGGGCGGGCGCTACCTCGTCGTCGGCTTCCCGGCCGGCATCCCGAGGCTCCCCCTCAACCTGACGCTGCTCAAGAGCTGCGACGTCTGCGGCGTGTTCTGGGGCGCCTTTGCGATGCGCGACCCCGAAGCCAACGCCGCCCATGTCGAGCATCTGTTCCGGCTGTGGGAGGAGGGCCGGATCGCGCCGAGGATCAGCGCGACCTTTCCGCTGGCACGCGCCGGCGAGGCGATCGCGGCCGTCGCGGAGCGCCGGGCGATCGGCAAGCTGGTGGTCCAAGTCTCCTAATTGCAGCGCATTTGGAAGTAGCCGACCGAATCCGCGTCCTGCACCTTGCTGGTTTCGGGTTGATTGAAGTCGTTCGTGGCAATCTGGATCTGCCACCGGCTGATCCCTTTTTGTGTGCACAATTGCGGCGGGACCTTGATGTGGTGGGTTCCGCTGCTGATGTACGGTTGCGGCGTGAGCGGGACGCGCACAACGCGCTGCGTGTCGTTTTCCCCGATTTGCTTGAAGATCAGCAAGCGAGGCGAATCGAGGGTTGCCCTTTCGGTGCGCACGATCAGAACTGTCTCACGCGTCCCGGTGCTGCAAGGAACGCCTCCGCCCGAGCCGCCCGGGGGCAGGCAGAGCAGGCTAAGCTTAGGCGTGGCCCTGGCGGGGCGAGGATTTGTGTCGAGAGGGCTCCAGAGCTGGGCGAGGCCAGGGGCAGCCAGGATCAGGAGCACTGCGGCCGTCATCACGCGGGCGACGCATGGAATTCCGCACATGGCGACCTCCGGCCGTTCCATTACTCCTCCCGCTCAAGAGCGGCAATCGAAGGCGCTTGCCGGAGCGCTGGACGGACTGGGCGGCGGCTCCTATCTGCGGGCGCGAGACGAGGGAAAGGATTCCATGACGACTTTCGACGACCGCGAGCGCGCTTTCGAGACCAAATATGCGCATGACGAGGAGCTGCGGTTCCGGGTCATCGCCCGCCGTAACCGGCTGCTCGGCGCGTGGGCGGCGCGGCTGATGGGGCTCTCGGACGCCGAGGCCGACGCCTATGCCAAGGACGTGATCCGCGCCGACTTCGAGGAAGCGGGCGACGAGGACGTGATCCGCAAATTGCTCGGCGACCTGACCGCGGCGGGGGTCGACACCGACGATTCCAGGATCCGCGAGGCGCTCGAGCACAAGGAGGCCGAGGCCCGGCGCCAGATCATGGAACAGCTGAACCTGTGATGCCGATGGCGGCGGAAGAGATCGAGCGGCTGATCCGGGACGCGATCCCGGACGCTCAGGTGACGATCACCGACCTCGCCGGCGACGGCGACCATTATTCCGCGCGGGTGGTCAGCGCGACCTTCGCCGGGCTCGACCGGGTCCGCCAGCACCAGCGCGTCTATGCGGCGCTGGGCGGGCGAATGGGCGGGGAACTGCATGCGCTGCAGCTGACCACTGCGGCGCCATCGGGAGACACGAAGTGAGCGATGCCAAGGAGCGGATCGCCGAAATCGTCGGCAAGAACGACGTGGTGCTGTTCATGAAGGGCACCCCCTTGTTCCCGCAATGCGGATTTTCGAGCCGGGCGGTGGCGATCCTCGACCATCTCGGGGTCCCGTTCGAGACCGTCGACGTGCTCCAGGACCCGGCGATCCGCCAGGGGATCAAGGACTATAGCGACTGGCCGACGGTGCCCCAGCTCTACGTCCGGGGCCAGTTCGTCGGCGGGTCGGACATCATGATGGAGATGTTCGAGAGCGGCGAACTGAAGCAGCTGGTCGCGCAGGAGGCGTAAATCGCGAAGCCACAATGAAAGAGGGACGGTGGAGCGGGACCAGAAAGACCGCTGCACCGTCCCTCTCATTGGCGTGGAACCAAGTGGACGGGATTAATATAGCAACGGCCGTGCCAATCGCAGAAAACGGCTGTTTTTCGGGATTTCCAACGCGATGGAAAACAGGCCCAGGTGACAAAGTGTAAAACCAGCCGACAGTCTGGCGCGCCGGCGGCCGCGGATGGCACTTTGTCCGCCGTCTCGGGTTGGACAGGCGCATGAGCCGCGACGACCCCAACCTGCTCGGTCCGTTGAGCGCTCCGAGGCTGTTTTGCGACCTGACCCAGAGCTGGTCCGAGGTCGGCGGCGGAGTGCGCACCTATCTCCTCCACAAACGGCGGCACATCCTCGATTCGACCCCGCACCGCCACCTGATGGTGATCCCGGGCCCGCGCGACGAGGTGATCGACGAGGGCCGGGCGGTCACGGTGACCATCGCCTCGCCGCACGTTCCCGGAAGCCCCCATTACCGGCTGCTGCTGCGCAACGGCGCGGTGTGCGCGGCGCTCGAGCGCCATCGCCCCGACCTGATCGAGTGCCAGGACGCCTACAATCTGCCGTGGGCGGCGATCGCGCACCGCAATCGGCACCCGGGGACCGCGCTGGTCGCGGCCTACATGACCGATTTCCCGACCGTCTATGTCGAGCGGCCGTTCCGCAAGGTGATCGGCAACACGCTCGCCGGAGCGGCGTCGCGGCTCTGCTATCGCTATTGCGGGCATCTTTACCGGCGTTTCGATTCGGTCTTCGCGCTGAGCGAGAACGGCGGCGCGGCCAAGCTGCGCGCCTACGGCGTCCCGAATGTCGACATCGTCGGCCTCGGCGTCGAGCTCGGCGATTTCGGCCCGTCGCGCCGCGACCCGCGCCTGCGCCGCAAGCTGGGGCTCGGCGGCGAGCAGCCGCTGCTGATCTACGTCGGCCGCCTCGACGGCGAGAAAAAGCCGGACGTGGTGGCCGACGCGTTCCGCCGGCTGCCCGCCGGGCTCGGCGCCAGGCTGGCCCTGATCGGCGAAGGGCCGCTGCGCGAGCAGATCGCCGCCATCGGCGACCCGCGGATCATCACGCCCGGCTATCTCAAGGACCGCGCCGAGCTGGCCAAATGGCTGGCCAGCGCCGACATCTACGTCTCGGGGATGGCCGACGAGACGTTCGGGGTGTCGATCGTCGAGGCGCAGGCCTCGGGCCTGCCGGTGGTCGGAGTCGCCGCCGGAGCCATGATCGACCGGGTCACCGAGCGCATCGGGCGGCTGGGCCCGGTCAACGACAGCGAGGCGATGGCCAAGAACATCCTAGCGGTCTGGGCCGGCGACCGCGAATCGATGCGCGAGGCAGCCTGCAAGGAGGCCCGGCTCTACAGCTGGGACCGCAGCATGGATGCGCTGTTCGGCCGGGTCTATCCCGACGCGCTCGCGCGCGCCGTCGGCCGCAGCCTCGCTCCGGCCGCAACGGTGGCGGGATCGCTGGCCGAGGCCTGACCGGCGGTTAAAGGCGGGTTCACGTGCCGCGCCCGAACACATATGCCCGTTCCGGGGAGGGCGAATCATGATTGCAGGACATTGGCTGCTCGGGCTCGCGCCGCTTCTGGCGGCGAGCGGCGCCATCGCCCAGCAACCAGCTCCCGCGGGTGCGCCCCCGGCCCGGGAGACGTCGGCGGCCGAGGCCGCGGCGGCGCAGAAGATCGCCGCCTGCGAGGGCGAGAAATTCGAGTTCACGGCCGGCGACCAACGCCCGACCAGGATCACCCTGTGCAGCGACAAGGGCGCCAGCAAGGACGATCTGGTTCGGATGTTCGAAAGCGCCGCCGACAAGATCCGGCAGATCGACAAATTGCCGGCCGACCGGAAGGCGGCGCTGGTCGCCCAGCTCGAGGCGAAGATCATCGAGGTCCGGTCGGACAATGTTCTGGCCATCCCGTTGCCGGCGCCCAGGCCGGTGCCCGAGATCGGTCCGAAACCCGAGTACGCGCAGCTGCCGCCGATGCCGCCGCCGGTGCGGACGCCTGTCGTCGCGCAATCGTCGCTCGGGCCGGCGGTCGCTCTGAGCAAGCCGCGCCTGACGCTGCAATGCTCGACACCGGGCGAAATCGGCGAGGGCGGCCCGTGCCTCAACCTCGCCAAGGACACCGTGCTGACCGTCCGCGCCGGCGAAACCTTGCCGGCCGGGACCAGCCTGCGCTTCGTCCGCAGGGGCGATGTCCGGGGTGAATTCGCCCTGGCGCAGATGCGCAAAGGACAAGCGCGCCGGATCAGGCTCCCGCTGGACGTCTGTTCCGGGGTCGTCAGCAGCGAGGTCGAGATCCAGGTGCTGAGGCGCGCGACCGCGACCGGGCTGGGCCAGGTGGTCGATACGCGCGGCCCGTACCAGCTGCGCTGCTGACCGCTCTTTTTGCCAACCATCGGTCGCGCGTGGCACAGGCACGCTCGTGGACGCGCCGTACGCCAAGCTTGAGCCGCTCGAGCCGGGGATCGCGCGCGTGCTCGCGGCCAACCCGTCGGCGTTCACCTATACCGGCACCCAGACCTATCTGGTCGGGGAGCGCGAGGTCGCGGTGATCGACCCGGGCCCCGACTTGCCCGAGCATCTCGACGCGCTGGTCGAAGTGATCGGCGGGCGGCCGGTCGCGGCGATCCTGTGCACCCACACCCACCGCGACCACAGCCCGGCGGCGCGGCCGCTCACGCAAGCGACGGGCGCCCCGGTCATCGGCTGCGCGCCGCTGGCGCTGGAGACGGTCGGGCCGCGGGCCGACGCGGCGTTCGACGGCGACTACCGCGCCGACCGGGTGCTCGCGGACGGCGAGGGGATCGCGGTCGACGGCCGCCGCCTGACCGCGGTCGCGACCCCTGGGCACACGTCGAACCATCTGTGCTTCGCCGACGAGGAGTCGGGGGCCTTGTTCACCGGCGACCATGTGATGGGCTGGTCGACCACCGTCGTCGTCCCGCCCGACGGCGACATGGCGGCCTATATGGCGAGCCTCGACAAGCTCCAGCAGCGCGACGACCGAATCTATTACCCCGCGCACGGGCCGCCGGTCACCAACCCGAGGCAGCATGTGCGCGGCTTCATCGGCCATAGAAAGCAGCGCGAGCGGCAGATCCTGGCGCTGCTCGCCGAGCATGCGCGGACGATCCCCGAGATCGTCGCCGCCGCTTACCCCGGCCTCGACCCGCGGCTGGTGACCGCGGCCGGCGGCTCGGTCAACGCGCATCTTCTGGACCTCGAGGCGCGCGGGCTCGTTGTTCGGATAGGAGAGACATGGACGCGCGCCGACTGAACCGACCGATGCTGGTCGCGGGAATCCTCGCCGCGATGGTGCTCGGCCTGCTGATCGGCGTCGCCGCGGTCGCCGACCGCATGTTCGGCGCCCCGGACCCGACGACCATCGCCACCTCGAGCCTGGAATCGATGCGCGCCCAGAACCGGCTGATCGTCTTTGCCGCGCGCTACGTGTCGGTGACCAGCTCGCGGCAGAGCCGGCTCGGCTTTTCGGCCGAGCGCACGCTGATCCTGCCCGGCGACGTGCGCTACGAGGTCGACCTGTCGAAGCTCCGGCCCGAGGACGTGCGGTGGGACTCCGGCAGCGGAACGCTAAGCGTCCGAGTCCCCGACATCGAGATCGCGGGTCCGCAGGTCGATCTCGCCAGCGCCCGCGAATATGGCGAGGGCAAGCTGCTGACGACCATCTTCGGCGGCGAGGAGCAGCTCGACCAGGCCAACCGCGCGGCCGCGGTCGCCGACCTGCGCAAGCAGGCGATGGCCGAGCTGCCGATGCGCCTGGCGCGAGGAGCGGCGCGGCAGGCGATCGAGCGCAGCTTCGCGATGCCGCTGAAAGCCGCGGGCTTCGACGATGCCAAGGTGGTCGCGCGGTTCGCGAGCGAGGAGAACTCCGCCGACCCTTCCTATATCGACCAGTCGATCTCATATAATGAGGCGATCGAAGAGGCGCGCAGACGGCGCGCCGCCGAAGGAACGCGATGACCGCACAGCCGCAGAGCCTGAGGGGGCTCGATCTCCTCGCCGAGATCGAGCGGCTGAAGCGCGAGCGCAACGCGGTGATCCTCGCCCATTATTACCAGAAGCCGGAGATCCAGGACCTCGCGGATTTCGTCGGCGACAGCCTCGATCTGTCGCGCAAGGCGGCGGCGACCGATGCCGAGGTGATCGCCTTTTGCGGAGTTCGATTCATGGCCGAGACGGCGAAGATCCTCTCGCCCGAAAAGACCGTCATCCTGCCCGACATGGACGCCGGCTGCAGCCTCGAGGATTCGTGCCCGCCCGACCAGTTCAAGGCGTTCCGCGAGGCCCATCCCGACCATATCGCGCTGACCTACATCAACTGCTCGGCGGCGGTGAAGGCGCTGTCGGACATCATCGTCACGTCGAGCAGCGCCGACATCATCCTGAAGCAGATCCCGCTCGACCAGAAGATCATCTTCGGACCCGACCGGCACCTGGGCGGCTATCTGGCGCGCAAGACCGGGCGCGACATGCTGCTGTGGCCGGGCGTGTGCATCGTCCACCAGGCGTTTTCCGAGACCGAGCTCTTAAAGCTGAAGGCCGAGCATCCCGGCGCTCCGGTTCTCGCGCACCCCGAGTGCCCGCCGCACATCATCGACCATGCCGACCACGTCGGCTCGACCCGCTCGATCCTCGAGTTCGCGCTGTCGAGCCCGGCGCAGACCATTTTGGTCGCGACCGAGCCGCACATCATCCACCAAATGGAGAAGGCCGCGCCCGGCAAGACCTTCATCGGGGTCCCGGGCGGCGACGGCAATTGCAACTGCAACATGTGCCCGTACATGGCGCTGAACACGCTCGAGAAGCTGTACGTCGCGCTGCGGGACTTGAAGCCGAGGATCGAGCTTTCCCCCGAGATCATGGACCGCGCCCGAGTGCCGCTCGAACGGATGCTCGAGATGGCCGGGCGGACCGTCGGCCAGGGCGACGTCGGGCGGCCCCAGATCGACGGCCACATCGCCGCGCAGGACATCGACCCGGGAATCAGCGGCGATTAAGCGGATTCCGGCGCGTCACCGGTTGATTTAACGCCGCGCAAACGCTGCGATAACGTCGAGCGAACGCCGACGCCGATACGGCAGCCCTCAACAAATCAGCGACGAGAGGGCTTGGGCATGTTCAATTTCAAACGGTCGATGGCTACCAGAGCAATTCTTGCGATTGCCCTTTGCGGCACGGTCACGACGATGGCGGCGGCGTCGCCGCCGACGAACGTATCGCCGACCAACTATGTGACCGAAATCATGGAAGAGCCGATCAAGGTTCACAATGACCGAATCGATCTCAAGGCAAGGGACGCCTCGATCGTCAGGATGCAGTTGCTCACATTTGGCACCAACAGCACGACTGGCTGGCACCATCATCCGGGCATGGTCATCGTCGGGGTCGAATCGGGTTCGATCGATCTCTGGGACACGAATTGCAATAGGACGACCTACGGCCCGGGCTCGCCCAACGGCACGGTTTTCATCGAAGCCCTTCCCCACGCGCACCAGGCCACCAGCACGGCCGGCGCGCTCGTCCGGGTGACCTACATCGTGCCGAGCACCGGGGCTGTCGTGCCCGCCAACTTCCGGGTCGAGGAACCGGTGCCGTTTTGCGCGTCCTCCTTTTAGGGAGCGCAAACCATCCAAATTCGGCGCGTCAGCGGTCGATTTAACGCCGCGCAAACGCTGCGATAACGTCGAGCGAACGCATCCTCATGAAAATCCGCTGCCATGGCTTCGAACGAAATGGAGAGGATGAGTCATGAACGAGGACAAAAATCCGCGGTCGCGCCGTGCTGGCCGTTGGCGCCGGACGAGTGCTTTGTGTGCGGTGCTCTCGATTGCCGCATCGGCAGCGGTCGCCAAGACCTTCACCGGATGGAGCGCTCCGGTGAGCGCCGAATCGCTCCCGGGGTCTAGCTCCCAGGTGAATACGGCGTCGAATGACGGCTGTCCGATCCTGTCCCCCTACGACGGCAGCCTCTACATGGCGTCGAGCCGGCCGGGCGGACATGGGGGGCTGGACATCTGGATCGCCGAGCGCAGCGGCGACGGCTGGGGCGCGCC
>DASTZO010000202.1:0-5252 GCA_035764265.1 Sphingomicrobium sp. | reverse complement strand
AGAACATCTATCCGAACGGCGCCGTCGACAGCGCGCGGCGAGTGCGGATCTCGGCCTACAACGACACCACCAAGCGGCGGAACCTCATCTTCCAGACCGATCTCGTCTGGGACAACCGCCTCGGCGGGGTCGACCAGACCCTTCTGTTCGGAGTCGAGCTCGGCAGCCAGAAAGGCCGCAACCAGCGCCGCAACGGGGTCTTCTCCTCGCGAACCGGAAGCCCGACTTCGATCCTGGTGCCGGTCGACGACCCGACCATCGACGAGCCGGTGACCTTCCTCGCCAACGGCGCCAACAATGGGATCAAGGCGTCGATCGCGGCCGCCTACGTCCAGGATCAAATCCGCTTCACCGAGTGGCTCGAGCTGGTCGCCGGGCTGCGCTTCGACCGCTTCTCGATCGACGTCGAGAACCGCAACAACGGCCAGCGCTTCCGCCGCACCGACAAGCTCTGGTCGCCGCGCCTCGGCCTGATCGTCAAGCCGCGGCCGAACCTGTCGCTCTACGGCAGCTACAGCCGCTCCTATCTGCCGAGCGCCGGCGACCAGTTCAATTCGCTCGACCTGACGTCCGAGGCCCTGAAGCCGGAGAAGTTCGACAATTACGAAGTCGGCGCCAAGTGGGAGCCGATCGCCGGGCTTCTGGCGACCGCCGCCATCTACCAGCTCGACCGCACCAATACCCGCGCTACCGACCCCGCCAACCCGCAGCGGGTGGTCCTCACCGGCGCGCAGCGCAGCCGCGGCCTCGAGCTCGGGCTCGAGCGCAGCGTCACCCACCGCTGGCAGATTTCCGCCGGCTATGCGCTGCAAAAGGCGAAGGTCACGGAGCCGACCCAGGCGTGCCCGCCGGGAGACTGCGAAGTGCCGCTGGTGCCGCGCCACAGCCTCTCGCTGTGGAACCGCTACGACGTGACCGACAAGTTCGGTGTCGGTCTGGGAGTCATCGCCCGCTCGAAGTCCTACGCGTCGATCGGCAATGCGGTGAAGCTGCCCGGCTATGCGCGCGTCGACACCGCCGCTTTCTACCGGCTGGCACGCGGCGTCGAGGTGCAGGTCAACGTCGAGAATCTGCTCGGCGCCGACTATTTCCCGACCGCGCACAACGACAACAATATCGCTCCGGGCGCCCCACGCACGGTAAAGGCGACCCTTCGCTTCGGGCTTTAAGCCGCCAGCTTATCCGCCCGCGCCTTGATGCGCTTGAGGTCGGTCACGAACTTCGCGCGCTCCTCGCGGCGGCGGTCGGGCTCGGGGATTCGCAGCAGGAAGCTCGGGTGCACGGTCACCCAGCATTCCGAGCCGTCGGCCAGGGTCAGCGGCGCCACACGGGCGCGGCTGATGGTCACGATCTTGCCGGTCAGCGAGCGCGCGGCGGTCGCTCCCAGCGCGACCGTCACCGGCGGCCGGATCAGCGCCCGCTCCTGGTCGAGCCACCAGCGGCACGCCTCGATCTCGCCGGCGTCGGGCTTGTTGTGGATCCGCCGCTTGCCGCGAGCCACGAATTTGAAATGCTTGACCGCGTTGGTCACGTAGGTGGTCGAGCGGTCGATGCCCGCCTCGGCCAGCGCCGAGTCGAACAGCAGGCCGGCCGGCCCGACGAACGGACGTCCCGCAAGATCCTCCTGGTCGCCCGGCTGCTCGCCGACGAAGACGATCGACGCGTCGAGCGGGCCTTCGCCGAACACCGTCTGGGTGGCGCATTTGTAGAGCTCGCAGCGGGTGCAGGCGCGGGCTTCCTTCAAGAGCGCTTCCCACGACGATCGCAGATTGCTTCCCGGCTCGATGCGCCGCTCGGCCTTGAGCGCCGACTCGAGACCCTCTTCGGCGAAATCGAACGACAGTTCCCTCGAATCTCCGGCCATGGCCGCCTCCACCGGCAGGAAACGAGCGAAGGCTCGGCGATGTTGCGTCTCAGCGGCCGATGCCGTCGCGCACTTCCTGCTTGATCTCCTCGACCGGGGGCTCGTGGATCCGGCGGAAGCGCGCCTCGATGATGCTGAACGCCCCGAACAGCATCAGCCCCGCCGCGACCGCGTAGAGCCAAGGCCCGGACAGCAGGTCGAGCGCCTGCTCCATGCCGCCCGCCTCGGTCGATTGCTCGTCGATCGCCGCTCGGGCGATCAGCAGCGCGACGGCGAGGAAGATCACTCCGCGCGATGCGTAGCCGATCCGCCCGAGCCATTTGACCGCCGGCGCTTGGGCGGCGACATCGAGCCGCCTCAGGAACGAGCATTTGTACGCTTTGTAGAGTTGGTAGGCGCCGGCCACCGCGAGCACCAGGGCGGCGAAGGCGAGCACCCACTGGCCGCCGGGCAGGTCGAGCACGGTGTCAGCCTGCTGCTGGGTGCTGGACCCGCCGGCGTCGCCGTCGAGCAGGATCCGCGCCGCCTTGTAGGCGAGGTAGAGGTAGATGATCCCGATGACCCCCGCCGCGCCGCGCTTGCGCAGGGCCTTGCCGTCGGGGCCCGGATTTTCCATTCCGAACGCGGCGTCGGCGAGCCGCCACAGCCCATAGGTCGCCAGCCCCGCGGCCAGCACCATCAGCAGCAGGCGGCCGACCCCGCGCCCGAGATATTCGAGCGCACCGGTCAGATCCTCGGTCCGGCCGGTGCCGAGCACCAGCAGCGCAATGACGATGTACAGAAGCCCGCGAGCGGCGAACCCGACCCGGGTCCAGTGCTGGAAGCGGCTCTCGCCGGCAAGGTCGTCCGGGACGGTGCTCATGGCGGAATTTCCTTTCGTCCCGGCAAGATGCGCTGGCAGCCCAAACGCAGGCGGGGCCGAAACGGTGCCGTTGATCCGCCGGTCGAAAGTGAGTTTGCGCAGCCGCGATGCGCGGCTAAGCCTGTCCGCGTTTTCGGGGAGGGACTGGAATCCATGCACTACCGTTCGCTTGCACTCGCCGCCGCTGCCGCGCTCGCCCTGGCCACACCCGCGCTCGCCGGGCCGGCCGAGGACTTCAAGGCCCTGACCGACGAATATTGGGCGTTCGTCCTGCGCGAGAACCCGACCTGGGCGTCGTCCCTCGGCCACCGCGAATATGACGCGCTGCTGCCCGACATCAGCCTCGCGGCCGAGGACCGCCGGGCCGCGCAGGCCGAGCGCTTCCTCGCCCGGCTGAACGCGATCCCCGACTCCGGCCTGTCGACCGCCGACCGGGCCAACAAGGCGATCCTCAAGCGCGGGCTCGAGGAATGGATCGAGGGCAACCGCTTCGGCCAGCGGATGATGCTGTTCACCAACCGCGAGGGCTGGCACCAGAGCATCGCCGGCCTGAGCGACAGCCTGACGTTCCGCACCCGGGCGGATTACGAGAATTATTTGAAGCGGCTCGCTTCATATCCCGCCTACAACGACGAAGCGCTGGCGATCAGCACGCGCGCCCTCAACGAGGGCTACACATTGCCGTGCGCGGCGATGGGCGGGTTCGAGAACACGATCAGCGGGGTCATTCCCGCCGATCCGGCCAAGTCGCGGCTCTACGCGCCGTTTGCAGCCGCCCGGCCGTCGACGGTCAGCGAGTCCGAATGGGCATCCCTTCAGGCGCGCGCCAAGGCGCTGATCGGCGGCGACCTTCGCGCCGCCTATGCGAAGCACCTCGCCTGGTACCAGACGCAATATGCGCCCAAGTGCAACCAATCGGTCGGAGTGTCGGCCCAGCCCAATGGCGCGGCCTATTACAATTACCGGATCCGCCAGATGACGACGACCGGGAAGAGCGCCGACGAGATCCACAAGCTCGGCCTCTCCGAGGTCAAGCGCATCCGGGCGGAGATGGAGGAGGTGGCGAGGAAAGCCGGCTTCCCGAACCGCGAGGCCTTCATCGCCGACCTGCGCACCAACCCCAAATATTATGCCAAGACGCCCGAGGAGCTGATGCAGGCGGTCGCCCGCGAGGCGAAGAAGATCGACGGCAAGATGCCGACCCTGTTCACTTTGCTTCCGCGGCTGCCCTACGGGATCAAGGAGATCCCGCCCGAGCTCGCTCCGGGGACGACGACGGCCTACTACAACAGCGGCTCGCCCGAGCAGGGCATCGCGGGCTTCTACTTCGTCAACACGTCCAAGCTCGACCAGCGGCCGCTGTGGGAAGTGCCGGCGCTGACCGTGCACGAGGCGGTGCCCGGCCACCACCAGCAGATCGCCTTGCAGCAGGAGCTGCCGATGCCGGACTGGCGCCGGCACGGAACCTTCTTCACCGCCTTCGTCGAGGGCTGGGGGCTATATTCGGAGCGGCTCGGGATCGAGATGGGCCTGTACGACACCCCCGCCAAGGACATGGGCCGGCTGAGCTACGAGATGTGGCGCGCGGCGCGGCTGGTGGTCGACACCGGGCTGCACTCGAAGGGCTGGTCGAAGGAGCGGGCGGTCCGGTTCATGACCGACAACACGGCGCTGTCCGCGGCCAACATCGATGCCGAGGTCAACCGCTACATCAGCTGGCCGGCGCAGGCGCTCGCCTACAAGCTCGGCGAATTGAAGATCCGAGAGCTGAGGTCGCGGGCGGAAAAACAGCTCGGCCACAAGTTCGACCTGCGCCGCTTCCACGACGCCGTGCTCGGCCAGGGCGCGGTGCCGCTCGATACCCTGGACGCGCAGATCAACGCCTGGATCGCGGCGGAAAAGGTGAAAGCCTAGCCGCCCGGCTTATTCTTCCGGAGCGGTGCCCTGTTCGACGGCTTCGTTGGACTCGCTGCGCGCCTGCTTGATGACCTGGACCAGGCAGCCGGTGAAGCCGCCCGGGCCGACCGGCGAGCAGCTGTTGATACCGGTCGCTCCGACCGTTTCCAGGGCGCGGGCCTTGTTGGCCCACGCCTCGCGGGTCTGGCGCGGCCCGCCGGTTCGGAACCTCTCCGGGATCCGGTAGCGCTCGCTCTCCGGCTTGCGCGCGCAAACCACGATATCGTCGTCGGTCGAGCGCGGGCAGGGGTCGTTGCCGTAGACGATGATCTCGCTGATGCGGTCGCTGTCCTGGGCCACCGCGGGCGCGGAACTCGCGGCGAGGCCGGCGGCGAAAGCGGCGGACGCGGCGAGCTGGAGGATCAATTTCGTCATTGGGAATGACATCCTTTCAAGCCCTTAAAGCGGGCGAGTGCGAAGAGAAGTTCCTTCAAAATCATCAAACGCGCTTCGACAGGCCGATGGCCAGCCGGCATCCGGCACGGACCGCCGCAGTCAACAGCGGATAGCCGAAAGCGCGCTCGGCGCCAGCCTCCCGGGCGCTGTCGCGATGCTCGACCTCCTCGGCCC
>DASTZO010000201.1:0-3156 GCA_035764265.1 Sphingomicrobium sp. | reverse complement strand
CGTTCCACGCGCCGCGCCGCCGGCTCGACGAGACGCTGGCGGCGCGCCGGCCGGTGGTCGCCTACCGCGACCCGGAGCCGGCGCCGGAGCATACGGGGGCGGCGGTATAGGGTGGGCGACCGCCGATTCTAAGAGGCGCCGGCGGGCGATACTTCGCGCCGCTCGGCGCCGGCGGCGCTGCGCAACCGCGAGCCGATCGCCGAGGTGCTGCGTGACTGGCTGCCGCCGGGCGGACTGGTGCTGGAAATCGCCAGCGGCACCGGCGAGCATGCGGTCTATTTCGCCGAGCGTTTCCCGAATCTCGACTGGCAGCCGAGCGACGTCCATCCTGATGCGCTTGCTTCCATTGCCGCCTGGCGGGCCGAAGCGCGCCTGCCCAATCTCAAGCCCGCCATCGTCATCGATGCCGCCGAGCCGGACTGGCCGATCGAGCGGGCCGATGCCGTCCTCAACATCAACATGGTGCACATCAGCGCGTGGCCGGCGGCGCTCGGCCTGCTCGACGGAGCGGCGTGGCTGCTGCCCGAAGGCGGGCCGTTGATCCTCTACGGCCCGTGGCTGACCGATGCGATCCCCACCGCGCCGAGCAACCTCGAGTTCGACGCGGACCTCAGGCGCCGCGACCCGGACTGGGGCCTTCGCCGGGTCGAGGAGTTCGCCTCCGCCGCCGGCGAGCGCGGCCTGGCGCTGGTCGAGACCCGGCCAATGCCCGCCAACAATATGATGCTGTTGCTGCGCCAGGTCGGAGGTTCCTGTTAAACCTAGTTTTACTAAGGTCCATTATGGTCGCATCATGGACCAGAGCAGCATCAGCCAGAATCGACGCTCGCGGCGCTTGAACGTGCTCCTAGCGGCCTCAATCGAGGTTTCGGGGGCGACAGTGCCGGTCAAGCTACGCAACCTTTCCACGGAAGGGGCCCTGATTGAAGGCGACGGCCTGCCGGTTGAAGGTTCCGAAGTAGTGTTCCGCCGCAACGACCTCTGCGTCCGCAGCCGTGTCGCTTGGATTTATGGAAGGCAGGCAGGCGTGGCCTTCCGGAGGGCGATTGCTCAGAAGGATGTGCTCCGCAACATTCCTATGCCCAAGTATCGCGCGCCGCCGGATTTTCGTCGCCCCTCCTTGGCTTGCCGGGAGCTGACACCTGAAGAGCGGCGATTGGTCCAAAGCTGGGCCTGGACTCCGTGGGGCGACTCTTTCGGAGAATAGTTCCTAGCTGGCGGCGCGCCCGCGCTCCCGCTGCTCGTGCAGCCAATCGACCAGCAGCGGCAGCGGAAGCACCCGGTTGAAGGTCACTCCGTAGCAGCCCGACTCGGACCAGCGGACGACCCCTGCAACCGGCGCCAACCCGGCGAGAGTCACCATCACGTCGGCGCCGACGCCAAGCGCCTTTTCGGTCGCCACCTTGATGCCGCCCTGCGACACGTCGCGCACCATCACTCGATGGACGGTCGCGCCCTCGCGGATCGAGGCCACGCAATCGACCTCGATTCGCGGCATCCGCGGGCGCGGGCCCTGCATCGAGGTGGCGAGCAGCTCGACCACGTCGACCGGCTCGTCGAAGGCCAGCCCGATCGTCTCGCCCTCCACCCACAGGGCGGAGCCCGCGACCGCCTCGCCGCATTTGAGCTCGACCGAGACGCGGGTTCCGGGCTCGATCGCGCAATAGGCGCGGATCATCATTCCGCCGGCGGAGACGTTCTTGATCAGGCACAGCTCGCGCCGGTCGCCGATGACCAGCGAGCCGACCCGGAACAGGGTCAGCTGGCGCTCGGATTCGCGGCGTTCGGAAGGCGCCGGCGGAGCGTCGGTGAGGGAATAGACTGTCGTTTCGACCGGCTTTTCTTCCAAGGTCCACCCTCAGTGCTTCGGCGCGCTGCCCAAACCCGTGCCGACACACGTCGACCGGCCCCACTCGCGACCATTGCTAGCGCGCCAGCGTTACCACTTCGTTGCGCGCCGACGGTCGCAGGCGTAGCATGCCGGCGAAGGGACATGCCGATGCGGGCAATTGCGAGCTCGAAGGTCCTGGGCGCCCTGGCGCTTGCGGTGTCCGTCGCGGCCGTGGCCGCCGCGCAGCCGGCGACGACCCGGGTCGACGCGGTCCCCGGCCCGCCGGAGATCGACGGAACGACGGTCACCGAGGACATTGCCTTCCGGAACGACCGCCACGACCGGATGACGGTCCCGGTGCGGGTCGGCGGCAGGGGGCCGTACCGATTCCTGGTCGACACTGGCGCCGACCGGACCGCGGTCTCGACCGCCGTCGCCGCCGAGCTCGGCCTGTCGAGTGGTCCGATGGCGACCCTGCACAGCGTCACCGGAATGACTCCGGTGCGGACCGCCAACGTGCCGCAGCTCGAGCTGACCCACAACCGGGTCCGAAGCGTCGAGGCGCCGCTGCTCGAGCGCGTGCACATGGGCGCCGACGGAATCCTCGGCGTCGATTCGCTGCGCTCGCAGCGTGTGCTGTTCGATTTCAGGACCCGGATGATCTCGATCGTCCCGTCGGCGCGGCGGATCGAGCGCGAGGACAAGGACGCGATTATCGTTCGCGGCAGGCTGAAGCGCGGCCATCTGATCGTCACCAGCGCGAGGGCCAACGGAGTGCCGATCACGGTCGTCCTCGACACCGGCTCGGAGCTGACGATGGGCAATTCGGCGCTCCGGGCCAGGCTCGAGGCGCGGCGCAGGCTGGGCGAGGGCGAGCGGATCGAGATGATATCGGTGACCGGCCAGTTGCTGGTTGGGGACGCCTTCAAGCTGAAACGGGTCGAGATCGGCGACGTCGTCCTCAAGGACCTCGTCATCCTGTTCTCCGAGGCCCCGATCTTCCGCAGCCTCCACCTCGAAGACCGGCCCGCGGTGCTGTTCGGGATGAATGCGATGCGGGCGTTCGACCGGGTCTCGATCGACTTTGCGAAAAAGCAGCTGCGGATGGTGGTCCCGCAGCAGAGCAGCCTCGATTGGGCGGTGATGGCGGATCGCCGCCGGGCGCTCGGGATGGCTTCAGCGCAGCATTAGGAGCGTGCGCCGGAACGCCGCTTCCTCGGCGGCCCGGTAGGCGCTCCGGCCGCGCGGCGGGTCTTCGGCCAGGCCGGTGACGAAATAAGCGACCCCGGTGCCGCGAGCGCGGTCGATCCACAGCCCCGAGCGCA
>DASTZO010000200.1:0-7682 GCA_035764265.1 Sphingomicrobium sp. | reverse complement strand
GTGGCGCCAGGGGGACAGGGTGATGCTGACGCGCCCGGGAAACCCGGAAAAACCTTTACTTGGCGACCCCCCGTCCATATATCGCGCCCCGCTGCCCCATGGGACTTCCAACCGCAAGGCAGCTTGGATGAACGTACCCGTTGGAGGTCCCTTGAGTTGCACAAGCATCATCGCGCGCTGGGGCTAGCGACCGCCCCGACCGGCACCCGCCGAGGTGCCGATCTCGCCAAGCCCAGCGGCATCGCTTGCGCTGCCGACCTGGCGAAACGACGCCCGGTCCAGCCGGTCACGCTCCTGCGCCCGCACGCCGCCCGGCGCGCCGCCCGCTACTTCGTCGAGAAGTTTCCGGGCCGGTCGCTCTATGCGGTCAAGGCCAACCCGTCGCCGGACCTGCTCAAGATCCTGTGGGACGAGGGCGTCACCCATTACGACGTCGCCTCGATCGGCGAGGTGCGCCTGGTCGCCAGGACGCTGCCGCAAGCGGTCATCTGCTTCATGCACCCGGTCAAGGCCGAGGAAGCGATCGCCGAGGCCTATTTCGAGCATAATGTCCGCGCCTTCAGCCTCGACTCGTTCGACGAGCTCGACAAGATCCTGCGCTCGACCGCCACCAACGGCGTCGCGGCCACCGACCTGTACCTGCTGGTGCGCCTGCAGGTCAGCTCGGAGCACGCGCGGCTCAGCCTCGCTTCGAAGTTCGGCGCCGAGCCGCAGGACGTCAAGGCGCTGCTGTTCGCCGCCCGCCAGGCGGCGGACGCGCTCGGCATCTGCTTCCACGTCGGCAGCCAGGCGATGACCCCGGCGGCTTTTTCCGACGCGATGGACCGCGTCCGCGACGCGATCGTCGAGGCCGCGGTGACGGTCGACGTGGTCGATGTCGGCGGCGGCTTCCCGTCGACCTACCCGGGCATGGAGCCGCCCCCGCTCGAGGCCTATTTCAACGTCATCCACGCCGGCTTCGAGGCGCTTCCGATCAGCTACTCGGCCGAATTGTGGTGCGAGCCGGGCCGTGCGCTGTGCGCCGAATATGCCAGCGTCCTTGTCCGCGTCGAGAAGCGCCGCGATGCCGAGCTGTACATCAACGACGGCGCTTATGGCGCGCTGTTCGACGCCGCGCACATCGGCTGGCGCTACCCGGTGCGGCTGCTGCGCGAGTCCGCATCGAAGGTGCGGCCGATGGAGTTCAGCTTCTACGGGCCGACCTGCGACGACCTCGACCGCATGGCGGGGCCGTTCGAGCTTCCCGGCGACGTCGCGGCCGGCGACTATATCGAGATCGGCATGCTCGGCGCCTACGGCTGCGCGATGCGCACCGGCTTCAACGGCTTCGGGGTCGAGGGCGTCGAGATCGTCGACGACGAGCCGATGGCGACGCTGTACGGAGCCGTCGAGGAGCGCAAGCGTTCCAAGGCCGTGAAGCTTTAGGAACGTTTAGCTCCGTTCGCCCTGAGCTTGTCGAAGGGCTGTAGTGACTTCCTGTTCGAGAAGTGCAGGGCTTCGACAAGCTCAGCCCGAACGGCGTCTTTTTGTGAGGAATCCCATGACCACCGAATCCCTGATCGACACCGCCAAGGTCAACGACACCCGCAAGGCCGAGCTGCTGTCGAGCCCGGTCGAGCATATCGACATCACCAGCTTCGATGCGCGGCCGATCGTCGAGGCGATGGGCAAGATGAGCTTCACCAGCCGCGACCTCGCCCGCGCCACGGGCATCTACAATGCGATGCTCGACGACCCCGACTGCTCGATCTTCCTGGTGATCGCCGGCTCGACCTCGGCCGGCGGCTGCATGGACCTCTACGCCGAGCTGGTGCGCTCCAACATGGTCGACGCGATCGTCGCCACCGGGGCGGCCATCGTCGACATGGACTTCTTCGAAGCGCTTGGCCACAAGCACTACCAGGCCCTTGAAATCCCTGACGATAAGACGCTGCGCTCGCTGTACATCGACCGCATCTACGACACTTATATCGACGAGGAGGCGCTGCAGCAGACCGACTTCACCATCGGCAAGATCGCGGACGGGCTCGAGCCGCGGCCTTACTCGTCGCGCGAGTTCATCCGCGAGATGGGCAAGTGGCTCACGAAGAACGGCAAGAAGGACAACAGCCTGGTCAAGCTCGCGTTCGAGCATGACGTGCCGATCTTCTGCCCGGCGTTCACCGACTCGTCGGCCGGCTTCGGCCTGGTCAAGCACCAGGCCGACGCGATGAAGCGCGGCGGCCATTACATGACCCTCGACAGCATCGCCGACTTCCGCGAGCTGACCGACATCAAGATCAAGGCCGGCACCACCGGCCTGCTGATGATCGGCGGCGGGGTCCCGAAGAATTTCGCCCAGGACACGGTGGTGTGCGCGGAAATCCTCGGCCACGAGGACGTCGAGATGCACAAATATGCGGTCCAGATCACGGTCGCCGACGTCCGCGACGGCGCCTGCTCGTCCTCGACGCTGCAGGAAGCGTGCAGCTGGGGCAAGGTCGACACCGCGCAGGAGCAGATGGTGTTCGCGGAAGCCACCAGCGTTCTGCCGCTGCTGGCGTCCGACGCCTGGCACCGCGGCGCTTGGCGCAACCGCGCCAAGCGGCGCTTCGCCAAACTGTTCGACTGATTGCGCAGCTCCGCATTCTGCCGCACAGTCGCCCCCTGAACGAGGGGGATGAGCAATGAGCTATAGTCCGATCCTGGCGCCGGTGGTGGCGCTGGTCGCCTGGTCGCTGGTGATGATGCTGTGGATGGTCGCGGTTCGTCTTCCGGCGATGAACAAGGCCGGCATCTCGCTGTCGAGCGCGCCGCCCGGAGCGAGGGGCGCCCAGCTCGACGGGGTGGTCGACGACCGGGTCCAGTGGAAGTCGCACAATTACAACCATCTGATGGAGCAGCCGACCCTGTTCTACGCGATCGCCGTCACGCTCGCGCTGATGGACATGGGCGGCGGCCTCAACCTGTGGCTGGCGTGGGGCTATGTCGTCTTCCGGGTGCTCCACAGCATCGTCCAGGCGACCGTCAACCGACTCGTCTACCGGACGCCGCTGTTCTTCCTCGCTTCGCTGTGCCTGATCGCGATGACGATCCACGCCGCCGCCCGGGCGCTGCACGATAACGGCCTGATCTAGCGCTCGAAGGCGGCGGCCAGCTCGACATGGGTCGACCAGCGGAACTGGCCGACCGGACGCACCCAGGAAAGCGCGTAGCCGCCGTCGACCAGCGTCCTTGCGTCGCGCGCGAAGGTCGCCGGGTTGCAGCTGACATAAGCGATCCGCAGCACGCTCGACGACGCCAGCGCCGCGACCTGCTCGGCGGCCCCGGCCCGCGGCGGGTCGAGCACGACCGCCTCGAAGTTTGCGAGCTCCGAGGAGTCGAGCGGACGGCGGTAGAGGTCGCGGTGCTCGGTCGCGATGGCCGGGGAGGCGCGCTTGAGCGCCAGCACCGCATCGCGCGAGGCTTCGGCGGCGTAGACCGGTCCCGGCAGCGCCAATGCGAATGTTCCAATCCCGGCGAACAAATCGGCGGTGCGCTTCGCCTCGCCGACCGCCTCGCGGACGGCGGCGACCAGCGCGGCCTCGCCGTCCGCGGTCGCCTGGACGAAAGCGCCGACCGGGAACGGGACCGGCGTGCCGGACAGGGTGACGGTCGCCGGCACCGGCTCGTAGAGTGTTTCCGGCCCGAGGCCCTGGTCGAGGCTCATTCGGGCGAGCCGGTGCCGGGTGCAGAATTCGGTCAGCCGCTCGGCCGCCTCGAGCCCCGCCGCTTCGATTCCGCCAAGGACGACGTCGACGCCCTGGTCGGTGAGCGTCAGCCGGGCTTCGCCGGGCCGCCGCGGCTTCAGCAGGCCGGCGAGCAGCGCCCGGAGCGGCGCGACCAGGGCGAACAGCTCGGGCCTCAGGATGTGGCATTCGCGCATGTCGACGATCCGGTGCGAGCGCTCGGCGTTGAAGCCCAGCACCGCCCCCTGCCCGGCCGTGAGCGCGCGCAGGCTCGCGCGGCGGCGGCTGTCGGGCGGCGACAGATACGGCTCGCGGATGTCCGGCGAAAGACCGTGCTGGTCGAGCGCGCCGGCGACTCGCGACACCAGATAGGCTCGATACGCATGGTCGTCGGAATGCTGCAGCTGGCAGCCGCCGCACTCCGGGAAGTGGCGGCACGGCGGCGCCTGGTGGTGCGGCCCATGCTCGAGAGTGCCGTCGTCGAGCACCGTGTCGCCGGGCACCGCGAACGGCACGTGGCGGCCGCTTGCCGAGACGCCATCGCCACGCGCGGCGATGCGCACGATGGGGTCGCTCACGGAACCGCCGGGATTGCGGCAACCAGGTCGTCGGCGATCATCCTGGGCCCGGCGATCTCGCCGGCCCGGCCGTGGACCCAGACCGCGGCCGAGGCGGCTTCGAATGCAGTCAGCCCGCGCGCCTGCATCGCCGCGGCGATCCCGGCAAGCACGTCGCCGGTGCCGGCGGTGGCCAGCCAGGCGGGCGCCGGCGGCGCGAACCCGAGTCGGCCGTCGGGCGATGCGACCAGAGTATCGGGCCCCTTGAAGACGATCGTTGCGCCCGATGCCCGGGCGGCGGCGAGCGCACGCTCCGCCTTGGTTCCGGCGAGGCCGGCGAACAATTGCCCGAACTCGCCCTCGTGGGGGGTCAGGATCGCATCGAGCCCGCGCAGGCGCCCGGGGTCGCCGACCAGCCGCAGAGCGTCGCCGTCGAGCACCAGCGGGCGGCCGCTCGCGAGCGCCCGGTCAAGAAGCCCGCCGCCGTCGCGGCCGAGGCCCGGGCCGATCAGCACCGCGCCGATGCGCTCGTCGTCGCAGCCGCCGGGCTGGCCCTGGACCACCGCCGCGGGGACGTTGGCGATGATCTGCCGGGCCTCGATCCGCACATAGCCGGCGCCGGCGCGGGCGGCCGCGGCGGCGGCGAGCGCGATCGCCCCGGGCATGGCGCCGGCGACGCAATGGACCATGCCGCGGCCGTATTTGTGGCCCATGGGGTCGAGCGGCGGCAGGTCGGGACGGGCAATCTCGTGCCAGCCGCCGGTTGCCGCGATGCCGATGTCCGCCAGCACCACTCGGCCGCAGCGCCGCATCGCCGGCATCAGCCGGTGGGCGGGCTTGAGGGCGCCGAAGGTGACCGTCAGGTCGAAGTCCGGGACGGGGCTGAGCTCGGCTCCCGAATCGCTGTCGACACCGCTCGGCAGGTCGCAGGCGACGCTGGCGACGGCCGCCGCGCACAGGCGCGCGAGCTGTTCGGACGCCGCTGCCTCGAGGCCGCGCTTGAGCCCGGTCCCGAACAAGGCGTCGATCAGCAGCGGCGCCGGCTCGGTGTCGGGCCTGAGCGCCTCGACCCTGCCCTGCCAGTGCGAATGGCGCGCCGCCCGGGCCGCCTCGGTCCGCGGCTCGGCGAGCGCGGCGATGCGCACCGGGACGCCCCTCGCGGCGAGGTGCTGGGCGGCGACATAGCCGTCGCCGCCATTGTTGCCCGGGCCGGCCAGCACCAGCGCCGGGCGCGGCCCGGCGAAGCGGAAAGCGGCTTCGGCGAGCGCGGTCCCCGCTCGTTCCATCAACTGCTCGACCGAGGTGCCGGCGCCGATCGCTCGCTGCTCGGCGGCAGCCATGTCGGCAGCGGTCAGGATCGGGCGCCCGTCGGTCACGGCGCGCCTCTTAGCGCAGGCGGGTCGCGAGGCGCCACCATTGCCCGGGCACGGCCGCGGCCGCCTCGCCGCGTTCGGCCTCGCCGCCGAACAGGGCGAAGCAGGTCGCGCCGCTGCCCGACATCCGGACGAATTCGGCCCCGGGCTGCTTGCGGAGCCAGTCGAGCACCACGGCGATCTCGGGGACCAGCGCGATGGCGGCCGGCTCGAGGTCGTTGCGGCCCTCCCGCCAGTCGCCAAGCGGCCCGTGGTCGACGCCGTCCCAGCGCCCGAACACGTCGGCGGTCGATAAGGGGATGCGCGGGTTGACGAGCAGCACCGGCGTTCCGGCGAGGCCGAGGTCGACCGGCTCGAGTTCATCCCCGGCGCCGGTGCCGCGGCAGCTTTGCGACCGCAGGCACGCCGGCACGTCCGCCCCGAGAGCAGGCGCGACCCCCTCCGCCAGCGCCGGGTCCAGGTCCCAGAGGCGGGCCAGCAGGCGCAATGCGGCTGCTGCATCGGCCGAGCCGCCGCCGATTCCCGAAGCGACCGGGAGATTCTTGGTCAGGTGCAACCGAGCTCCGGCGGCGCTGCCGGCCGCCTTGCGGAGCGTACTCGCCGCCCGGATCACCAGATTGTCCTCGGGCACATCGGTTGCGAACGGCCCGCTGATGGCCAGCGTCAGCTCCCCGGCGGCTTCGCCGCTCAGCTCATCCCCATCTTCGCAAAAGGCGAACACCGTCTCGATGTCGTGATAACCGTCGGCGCGCCGGCCGCGGACGTGGAGCGCAAGGTTGAGCTTCGCGCAGGCGGTCTCGGCCAGAATGCTGTCTTTGCGCCCGCTCAAGGCGCGGCGGTCGCCGGCGTCAGGCCGCTCTCGAGCTTCAGCCGGACCCGGGCGGCGATCTCCTCCTCGGCGGTGACCAGGGCGGCGTTCCAGGCGAAGCGCGCTTCGTAGCGCCGGCCGCTCGCGTAGAGCGCGTCGCCGAGATGCTCGTGGATCTCGGGCTGCCCGGGGTCCCTGGCGGCCGCGCGCTGGAGGGCCTCGATGGCGTCGGCGTAGCGGCCGCGCTTGTACAGCGCCCAGCCCAGCGAATCGGTGATCGACGCGTCGTCGGGTGCGAGCGCGCTCGCCTTGCGGATCATCGCCTCGGCGGCGTCGAGGTCCTCGCCGCGCTCGAGCTTCGCATAGCCGAGGAAATTGAGCACCAGCGGCTGCTCGGGGGCGAGCGCCAATGCCGCATGGAGCGCCTGCTTGGTCTCGGGCCAGCGGTCGGCGTCCTCGAGCGCGCTCGCCTGCAGCAGATAGAGCGGCCACAGTTCGTCCTTGAGCCCCTGGGCGCGCGCCATCCCGATCGCCCGGGCGTAAGCGCCGGCGGCTTCGTTGTAGCGCTTCATTCCGGCGAACACGTCGCCGAGGCGAGCGAGGTCGCTGACGCTCGCACCGGGCGCCGAGGCGGCCGAGCGGGCCAATCGCAACGCTTCGTCGAAGCGCTTCTCGTCGACCAGGATCCGCGCTTCCGTGTCCCGCGCCTGGGGAGCGAGCGGGTCGGCGGCCGGGACCGACCGAAGCACCTCGAGCGCTTCCGCGACCCGCCCGCGGCCGTCGAGCAGCAAAGCGAGCAGCACCGCCCCGGCGGCGTTGCGCGGATCGGCGTAGCGCGCCACCTGGACCATCGCGACCGGCAGCGAGCGGTTGTCGAGCCGGTTGAGGTCGACGGCCATCCCGAGCAGCAGCTCGGCATAGGCCTTGGCCGGCTCGTCGATTGCCTGGCCGGTCCGCTTGCCGGCGAGGATTCGCCGCCGCGCGGCGCCGGTCTCGGTGCCCAGTTCCCCGACCATCGCCAGCGCGCGCTTGCGGTCGCCGGCGGCGAGGAAGCCGTCGGCCAGGGCCAGCCGCAGCCGGGCCTCGCGGGCGCCGGCGGTGGCGATCGCCTTTTGCGCATAGGGCTCGGCCTCCGCCGAGCGGCGGAACTTCAGCAGGATGAAGGCGATGTTCTCGTCGCGGAACGGGCCGAGCAGCGCCGACGACGGAATCTTGCCCAGCACCGACAGCGCGCCGG
>DASTZO010000199.1:0-4811 GCA_035764265.1 Sphingomicrobium sp. | reverse complement strand
CGACCCGCTCGACCAGGTCGGCGAGGTCGCGCGCGGCGTGCGGGCGGCCGACCGACAGCGACCGAGCCGCGGCGTTGGCCAGCGCCTGCGGGTCGGCCGCCATCGCCTCGATCTGGCGGGCCAGCACCTGCGGCGTGAAATCGGTCTGCGGGATGGTCCGGGCGCCGCCCGCCCTGGTCATTTCGCGCGCGTTGGCGGTCTGGTGGTCGTCGGTCGCCGAAGGGAACGGGATCAGGATCGCCGGGCGGCCCGCCGCGGTCAGCTCGGCGATGGTCGAGGCGCCGGCGCGGCCGATCACCAGGTGCGCCTCGGCGAGCTTGTCGGGCATGTCCTCGATATAGGTCATCAGCTCGGCCGGGATGCCGAGCTCGGCATAGCGGGCGCGGACCCTGTCGATATCGTCGGCGCGGCACTGCTGGATGATCTGCAGGCGCCGGCGGAGCGACGGCTTCAACAGCCCCAGCCCTTCCGGGACCACCTTGCCGAGCACGCTCGCGCCCTGGCTGCCGCCGGTGATCAGAATCTTGAGCGGAGCGACCTCGTCGAATGCCGGGAAGGGCATTTCGCCGAGCCGGGCGATCTCCTCGCGGACCGGGTTGCCGACCAGCGCGATCTTGTTCCGGTGGCGCGGCTTGAGCCGCTCGACCTTCTCGAAGGCGGTGGCGATCGTGGCCGCGTCGCCGGCGAGCAGCCGGTTGACCCGGCCGAGCACCGCATTCTGCTCGTGGAGCAGGCTCGGAATGCCCATCGACGAGGCGGCGAGCAGCGACGGGAACGCCGGATAGCCGCCGAAGCCGACCACCGCGTCGGGGCGGTGGTTGCGGTAGAGGCCCCGCGCCTCGCCGCGCCCGGCGATCACCGACCCGAGCGCCTTCAGCCAGCCGATCGGCCCGCCGCCCAGCCGCCCGGCGGGCAGGATGTGGACCGGCACCTTGTCGAACAGCCCCGGGAAGCGGGCGCCGCGCTCGTCGGTGACCAGCATGACGCCGTGGCCGCGGGACTTGAGCTCGGCGGCAAGCGCATGGGCCGGGATCATGTGTCCGCCGGTCCCCCCGGCAGCGAGAACGAAATTCATCCCGGCCATAGCTTTATTGAGCGCAATCCCCGCTCCATTTGACGACGTAGGGCGAGCGAGTGAGATACGGGTTTCGGCGGGTGAAAGCGAGCAGCAAACCCATGCCGATCGACAGCGCCAGCATCGAGCTTCCGCCATAGCTGATGAACGGCAGCGTCATGCCCTTGGACGGGGCGATCTGGACGTTGACCGCCATGTTGATCATCGCCTGGAGCCCGAAGGTGATCACCAGCCCGGCGGCGGCGAGGATGGCGAAGGTCGAATCCTCGTCGAGCAGCTTGACCAGCACTCTGACGACGATGGTCAGGTAGAGGAGCGCGATCGCCAGGCAGGCGATCAGCCCGAACTCCTCGCCGATCACCGAGAAGATGTAGTCGGTGTGCGGCTCGGGCAAGCCGAACTTGCGGGTGCCGCCGCCCGGCCCCATCCCGAACAGCCCGCCGGCGGTCAGCGTGCGCATCGCATTATCGGTCTGGAAGGTGTCGCCTTCCCCGAACAGGAATCCGTCGATCCGCGCGGTCGCGACGTCGTAGGTGAAGTAAGCGAGCACCACCCCCGCGACCACCGTGAGCCCGAGCACTCCCAGGGCGCGCAGGCTGACCCCGGCCAGAGCCAGCATCGCGATCCACACGCAGCCGAAGATGATCGTGCTCCCGAAATCGGGCTGGCGCATCAGCAGGAAAGCGACCGCGCCGGTGATCAGCGCCGACAGGGCGAACACCGGGAGCGATTTGTCGCCTTCGCGCAAGGATAGCAGCCAGGCCATGGCGACGACGTAGAACGGCTTCAGGAATTCCGACGGCTGCAGCTGGCCGACGCCGATCTCGAGCCAGCGCTTGGCGCCGTTGATTTCGGGGCCGAGGATCGGGACGAAGATCAGCAGGACGAAAAAGAATGCCGCTCCGAACAGCGACAACCGCCGCGCCCGCTCGCGGGTCAGCATCGAGATGGCGATCATCACCGGGACACCGACCGCGATCCAGGCGAGCTGCCGGTAGAAATAATAGAGCTCGCCGAACTGCACCGACCCGCCCGAATAGCGTGTCGCCGCCGCCGGCGAGGCGGCCGCGACGGCGATCAGGCCGATCCCGATCAGGACGCTGACCAGCAGCAGCAGGACGCGGTCGATCTCCCAGAACCAGCGCCCCGCGGCCGAGCGGTCCGAGCGGCCGTAGCGGCTCGGGTCGGCCCACGCGGCCTTGGCCTTGATCCGGCTGGAAAAGCTGGTGCTCATAACGCCCCCACACATTCGCGGAACCTGTCGCCGCGCTCCTCGAAATCGCGGAACTGGTCGAAGCTCGCGCACGCCGGCGAAAGCAGCACCGTGTCCCCGCTTTGCGCATCTTGTGCGGCGGCTTTCACCGCCGCCTCAAGCTCGCGACAATTTTTCACTGGCATGTGCGGTTTCAGCAGCCGCTCGAACAGCTCGGCCGCCTCGCCGATGGTGTAGGCCTTGGCGACATGGCCGAAGTGCGGCTCGCACTCGTCGAGAGAGTCGCTCTTCGCCTGCCCGCCGCAGATCCAGCGAATGCCCGTGAACGCCGCCAGCGCGGGCGCCGCCGCGGTCGGGTTGGTCGCCTTGCTGTCGTTGACGAAGACGACCCCGTCCTTGTCGCGCACGCGCTCCATCCGGTGCGGCAGCCCGGGATAGGTTTCGAGCCCCGCGACGATCGTCGCGTAGGACACGCCCAGATGCCGACACGTCGCGACCGCGCAGGCGATGTTCTGGGCATTGTGCGGGCCCTGCAGGGTCGGGAGATTGGCCTGCAGGCCGACGTCGATCCTGCTGACGCAGACTAGCTTGTTCCTCCGCCAATAGTCGTCGCGGCCGAGCTTCGCGCCGATCTCCCGGGTCGGCTCGTCGTCTTCGGCGATGATGCCGACCCGGCCGCGGGTCTGCATCGCGAACAGGCGGGCCTTCGAGCCCGCATAGGCCTCGAAGCCCTCGTACCGGTCGAGGTGATCCGGCGTGATGTTGAGCAGCACCGCGACGTCACAGTCGAGGCTCTGGGTCAGATCGAGCTGGTAGCTCGACAGCTCGAGCACATAGACGCCGACGCCTTTGTCATTGGGGGCGAGCGGATCCTGGGCGAGGATCGGCAGCCCGATGTTGCCGCCCATCGCGCTCGGGACTCCGGCGGTCTTGAGGATGTGGTGGATGAGCGCGGTGGTCGTCGACTTGCCGTTGGTGCCGGTGATGCCGACCACCCGGTGCGCCGGCAGCTGGGGCCGGGCGCGGGCGAACAGCTCGATGTCGCCGATGATCTCGACGCCGGCATCGCGCGCGCGCTCGGCGATCGGATGGCGGTTCAGCGGCACGCCGGGCGACACGACCAGGCTGTCGAACCGGGCCAGGTCCGCGGTGTCGAAGTCCTCGAGCTCAGCGCCTTCCGGCGCCTTCGCCCGAGCCTCCTCGCTGTCGTCCCACGCGGTCACTTTCGCCCCGCTCGCAAGCAGCGCCTCCACCGTCGCCAGCCCCGAGCGCGCGAGCCCGTACAGCGCGTAATGCCTGTCCGCGAAGGCGCGCGCGGCGATCACCTGAGCTTCAGCGTGCTGAGGCCGGCAAGCGCCAGCACGAAGCTGACGATCCAGAAGCGGATGACGATGGTTGGCTCGGACCAGCCGATATGCTCGAAATGGTGGTGGATCGGGGCCATCCGGAAGATGCGCTTGCCGGTTCGCTTGTAGACCATCACCTGGATCACAACCGACGCCGCCTCGAGCACAAACAGCCCGCCGATGATCACCAGCACGAACTCGTGATGGGTGGCGACCGCGATCGCTCCGATCGCCCCGCCCAGGGCGAGGCTGCCGGTGTCGCCCATGAAGACCGCGGCCGGCGGTGCGTTGAACCACAGGAACGCGAGGCCCGCGCCGACGATCGCCAGGCACAGCACGGTCAGATCGCCGACCCCGAGCAAATGCGGGATGCCGAGATATTCGGCGAAGCGCGCGTTGCCGACCAGGTAGGCGATCAGCAGGAAGGCGACCGAGGCGATGATCACCGGCATGGTCGCGAGGCCGTCGAGCCCGTCGGTGAGATTGACCGCATTGCCGAAGGCGACGATCACGAACGCCCCGAAGGCGATGTAGAACCAGCCGAGGTCCATCACCGGCCCCTGGACGAACGGCACGTAGAGGCTCGACGTGCCGGCTCGGACGATCAGCCAGGTCGCGAAGCCGGCGATCAGGAACTCGAGCGCGAGGCGCATCCGGCCCGAAAGCCCGGCATGGTGCGCTTTCTTGAGCTTGTCGTAATCGTCGAGGAAGCCGATCAGACCGAACCCCGCGGTGACCAGCAGGCACGCCCACACATAGGGGTTGCCCAGGTCCATCCACAGCAGCACCGAGACCGACACCGAGATCAGGATCAGGAGGCCGCCCATGGTCGGGGTGCCGCTCTTGGCGAGGTGGCTTTGCGGGCCGTCGGAGCGGATCGGCTGGCCCTTGCCCTGGCGGGTGCGCAGGTAGGAGATGAACCAGGGGCCGAGCAGGAGCCCGATCGCCAGCGCCGTCGCGCTCGCCGCACCGGCGCGGAAGCTGATGTAGCGGATCAGGTTGAGGAGGCCCGGGAAGCCGAGCTCCTCGGCGATCAGGTAGAGCATGGCTGAAGCCCTGACACCCGTTCGACCAGCCTCGCAAGCCCGACCGAGTTCGACGCCTTGACCAGCACCGCGTCACCGCCCCGGGCAAGCCGCAGCAGCAGCTCGGTCGCCTCGTCGACGCTGGCGGCGCG
>DASTZO010000198.1:0-10345 GCA_035764265.1 Sphingomicrobium sp. | reverse complement strand
GGAAGCGCTGCTTGCGGAGCGCACCCATGGCTGACCTCGCCGTCTACGATCTCGACCGGACGATCACCCGGCGACCGACCTACACGCTGTTCCTCACCCATTGCGCGATGCGGCGGCAGCCGTGGCGACTCTTGTTCGTGCCCTTCGTCCTGCTGGCGATGCTTGCCTATGCGATGGGCCTGTTCGACCGCGGGCGGCTGAAGGAAATCTGCCAGGCGCTGCTGGTCGGCCGCAGGGTCCGCGCCGCCGAGCTGAAGCCGCTGGCCGACAGCTTCGCGGAAGCCACGGTGCAGCACAATATCCGGCCCGGCGCGAGGCGGGCGATCGAACGCGACCGCGAAGAGGGGCGCCGGCTGGTGCTGGCGACCGCGTCTTACCGGCTCTACGCGGACTCGATCGCCGAGCGGCTTGGCTTCGACGACGTCATCGCCACCGGCTCGGTGATCGGCCTCGACGAGCGCGTCCATGCGCGGATCGCCGGCAAGAATTGCTATGGCGCGGAAAAGATGCGGATGATCGCCGAATGGGTCGAGAAGTCCGGCCTCACCGGCCGCCACGGCCACGTCCGCTTCTACTCCGACCACGCGTCCGACGCGCCGACTTTCGAATGGGTCGACGAGCCGGTCGCGGTCAACCCGCACGCCCGGTTGGCCCGCATGGCGATCAGGCGCGGCTGGGCGATCGAGGACTGGGGCTAGGGCGTTCCCCGCCCGATTCCGCGCCCGGTCGCGGGCGCGGTTCGCAAGGCTGAAGCCGCCGCCAGCCTAGGTAGGTTTCCGTATTCACGCGCCGGCGGACCGAAATGTACTCCGTGACCATCAGTCATCGAAAATAGTGAATCACGGAGACGGTCATGCGAATTCCATTCCTGTTCCTGGGGGCTGCTGTCGCCCTCGCCGCGACAAGCCCCGCGGCGGCCAAGGATCATGTCGTCAAGATGCTCAACAAGGGCCAGTCCGGGCCGATGGTCTTCGAGCCGGCGCTGATCAAGGTCGCGCCGGGCGACACCGTCACGTTCGTGGCCACCGACAAGACCCACAATGCCGAAAGCATCGCCGGCATGCTCCCGGCCGGGGCGGCGCCGTTCAAGGGCAAGATGAACCAGAACGTCAGCGTCAAATTCACCAAGCCCGGCGTGTACGGCTACAAGTGCCTGCCGCATTACGGCGTCGGGATGGTCGGCGTCGTCGTGGTCGGCAATGCGAGCTCCAATCTCGAGGCGGCCAAGAAGGTCAGCCACCCCGGCAAGGCGAAGCAGGCCTTCGCAACATTATTCGCAAGCAGCGGCTTTCGAATCGCCGCGAGGTGACGTGCCCGGCCGGAGCTTGCCGGCCACCCTGATGTCGGACGGAGGTGATTTGTGAAACCAGCTGGAAACCGGCTGCGGATTGCAGCGGCGGCGCTCGGAGCGCTCCTGGCGTCGGCCCCCGCTCTGGCAGCGGACAATGAAGTCGCCGCCGCTCCGGCCGCGGCGCCGGCGGCCGACATCGTCCGCGACCCCGCCGACCTGCCGGGCCCGCTCGCGGTCCGCGGCCCGCAGCTGGTCAAGGTCCACCTCGACACCGTCGAGGTGACCGGCCGGCTCGATGACGGCTCGACCTATCGCTACTGGACCTACAACGGCAAGGTGCCTGGCCCGTTCGTCCGGGTGCGGGTCGGCGACACCGTCGAAGTGACGATGAAGAACGCCGGCGACAGCGTGATGGCGCACAATGTCGACTTTCATGCGGTCACCGGCCCGGGCGGCGGCGGAATCGCCACTATGGCGGCCCCGGGCGAGACCAAGGGCTTCACCTTCAAGGCGCTGAACCCCGGCCTGTACGTCTACCATTGCGCGACCCCGATCGTCGCCCAGCACATCGCCAACGGCATGTACGGCCTGATCCTCGTCGAGCCCCAGGAGGGCCTCTCCAAGGTCGATCGCGAATTCTATGTCATGCAGGGCGAGATCTACACCGAGCAGCCGAACGGAACGAAGGGCGAGCTCACCGAGAGCATCGACAAATTGCTCGCCGAAACGCCCGAATATCTGGTCTTCAACGGCGCCGCGGACGGGCTCTCGAGGAAGCCGCTCAAGGCAAAGGTCGGCGAATCCGTCCGGGTCTTCTTCGGCGTCGGCGGGCCCAACAAGACGTCGAGCTTCCACGTCATCGGCGAGATTTTCGACAAGGCCTACCCGCTGGCCTCGGTCACGTCGGCGCCGATGAGCGATGTTCAGACCATCACCGTGCCGCCGGGCGGCGCGGCCGTCACCGACCTGAGGGTGGAGGTGCCGGGCCGTTTCATCCTCGTCGACCACGCGCTGTCGCGGCTGGAGAAAGGCCTCAAGGGACTGCTCGAGGTCTCGGGCGAGCAGCGGGCCGAGATCTTCCGCGCCCACGAGGAGGCGGACACCGCCGCGGCCCAGGCCGCCGGGCATTAGCCTGGCGGCGACTAGCCGTCGGCCGCGACTGGCGCCCGTCTAGACCGCCTTCAGCGCGTTCTCGAAGTCGGCGATCAAATCGTCCGCGTCCTCGACCCCGATCGAGATTCGCACCAGGTTGTCGGTGATCGCCAGCGCCTGCTTGCGATCGTCGGGGACCGACAAATGGGTCATCGCCGCGGGGGCGCTGGCCAGCGTCTCGGTGCCGCCGAGGCTGACCGCGAGGTGGGCGATGGTCAGCGCGTCCAGAAACGCGAACGCTTCCTTCTCGCCGCCCTTCAAATAGAGCGAGAAGGTCGAGCCGGCGCCGGTGCAGTGGCGGGCGTAGATGTCCGCCTGGCGCGAGCCCGGCTCGAGGAAGCCGAGGTAGCCGACCTGCTCGACCTTCGGGTGGTCGCGCAGGAACGCGCACACCTTGGCCGCATTGTCGCCGGCGCGCTCCATTCGCAATTCGAGCGTCTCGAGGCTGCGCAAGAGCATCCAGGCGGTGTTCGGGTCGCAGATGGTGCCGATGGTGTTGCGCATCATCCGCACCGGGTCGATGAGCGCCTGGCGCCCGACCAGCCCGCCGGCGACGAGGTCGCTGTGCCCGCCGGCATATTTGGTCAGGCTGTAGATGGTGAGGTCGGCGCCCTGCTTGAGCGGGTGCGCCCACAGCGGCCCCAGGAAGGTGTTGTCGATCGCGATCGGCGGCCGCTCGTTCGGGCCGAATGCGGCATTCCGAGCCGCCGCGACCGCCTCGACATCGACCAAAGCGTTGGTCGGGTTGGCCGGGCTTTCGAGGTAGATCAGCGACACCCGCCCCTTGGCCTTCGCCTCGGCGATCACCGAGTCGATCTCCTCGCGCGTCGCTCCGGCCGGGAAGTCGAGCCACGACACCCCGAAGCGGCCGAGGATCTTGGCGATCAGGGTCTCGGTCGCCGCGTAGAGCGGGCCGGAGTGCACGACCACGTCGCCGGGCTGGACGAAGGTCAGCAGCAGGGTCGCGATCGCCGCCATCCCGCTCGAGAAGGACAGAGCGTCGTCGGCTTCCTCCCAGATGCTCAGCCGGTCTTCGAGGATTTCCTGGTTGGGGCCGTTGAAGCGCGAGTAGATCAGCCCTTCGGCGCCGCCCGGGCGCTTGCCGGTGACGCCCTCGAAAAAGCGCTTCCCGGCCGCGGCGTTCTCGAACACGAAGGTCGAGGTCAGGAACACCGGCGGCTTCAGCGAGCCCTCGCTCAGCGCGGGATCGAAGCCGTAGCCCATCATCAGCGTCGAGGCGCTCAATTTATGGTCGCCGATGCGAGTCGCCGACGGCTTGGGCTTGCGCCGCGGGGTCGCGCCGCTCAGTTCGGATTCGTCCGTGTCGGGTTCTTCGTGCGCCATTGGCCGGCTCTAGCCCATCGCGGCCGCGATCAGCCACACGATTCCGACCATCAGCGGAACCCCGGCGAGGTCGATCAGGAGCCCGGCCTTGAGCATCCGCGGCAAGGCGATGTGGCCGGTCGCCCAGGCGATCGCGTTGGGCCCGGTCCCCGACGGCAGCATGAAGCCCCAGCTCGCCGCCCACGCGGCCGGCAGCGCCAGCAGGATCGGGTCGATCCCGGTCGCGGCGATGATCCCGGCGACCACCGGGATGATGCCGCTCGCCGCGGCGACGTTCGATGCGAACTCGGTGATGACGATGACGATCGCCACCAGCACCACCGCGACCACCAGGGGATGGACCTCGCGAAGCGGCTGCAAGGCGACGCCGAGCCAGTCGCCGAGCCCCGACTGGCCCATCCCCGCGGCCAGGGCGAGGCCGCCGCCGAACAGCATGATCACGTCCCACGGCGCCCGGTTGGCTTCCTTCCAGGTGAGGATCGCCCGCCTCTTGCCACCCTCGGCGCTGCCGTCGGGGATCACGAACAAGAGCAGCGCGCCCAAGATCGCGATCGTCCCGTCGGTCAGCGAATCCTTCGGCAGGAACGGGGTCACGAACGGGATCGCCACCCAGCCCGCGACCACCGCGGCGATCAGCGGCACCAGCCTTTTCTCGGCGGCGCTCCATTGGCCCGCGGTGCCGATCCCGGCGAGCGCCTGGGCCGGGTCGAAGTCGGTCGGCCGCACCCGCTGCACCTTCATCAATATCCACCAGGCGGCCGGGATCGCCGCCAGCACCAGCGGGACCCCGTACATCGCCCAGGTCAGGAAGCCGATGTGGAGACCCGTCGCGCGCTCGATGATGCCGGCGGCGATGGCGTTGGTCGGCGACCCGACCAGGGTCCCGAGCCCGCCGATCGACGCGGCGAAGGCGATGCCCATCGCCAACGCGCCGGCGAACCCGTCGCTGTGCCCGGGCTTGACCTGCGCCGCGGCTAGCACGGCGAGCGCGATCGGCATCATGATCAGCGTCGTCGCGGTGTTGGAGACGATCATCGAGATGATCGCGGTCGCGGTCATGAACGCCAGCAGCATCGCCGCCGGGGTGCTCCCGCCGCGCTGGACGATCGCCAGCGCCAGCCGGCGGTGGAGCTGGGTGCGCTCGATCGCCAGGGCGATGATCGCCCCGCCCAGCACCAGGAACAGGATCGGCGAATAATAAGACGCGGCGGCCGCGTTGGCGTCCATGATCCCGAACAAGGGGAAGGTGACGAACGGCAGCAAAGCGGTCGCCGTCAGCGGCAGCGCTTGGGTCATCCACCAGGTCGCCATCAGCACCACCAGAGCGGTCGTCCGCCACGCCGGCAGCGGCATCTCCGCGGGCGCCGGCAGCGCCAGCAGCACGACGAAGGCCAGCAATCCGCCCCACAGACCCCAGCGCGCGGTCGAATTGCCCGCGCTCATGGAGCGAGCCCGATCATCGCGATCTGCCGCCCGTAGTCCGCCTCCTTGCGGTGGGTCGATCGGCGGTAGCTGAAGAAGCGCTCGGGCTCGGCATAGGTGTCGAGCGCGAGCGCCTCGACCCCGGCGATGCCGGCCGCTTCCAGCCGGGCGGCGACGTAGGCGGCGAGGTCGAAGTGCGGCCGGTTGCCGGGGCCGCCGCTGAAAAAGCGGTCATTGGCCGGGTCGAGCCCGAGGAAGCGGCCGCGGAACGTCTCGTCGACCTGGTAGGAATCGCGCCCGATGCACGGCCCGACCGCCGCCACGATCCGCTCGCGCCGCGCGCCCAGCCGCTCCATCGCCGCGATCGTCTCGTCGGTCACCCCGGCCAGCGCCCCGCGCCAGCCGGCATGGGCGGCGCCGACCACTCCGGCGGCCGGATCGGCGAGCAGCACCGGCGCGCAGTCGGCGGTCAGGATCCCGAGCAGCAGCCCCGGCCGGTCGGTGGCCAGTCCGTCGGCGCGCGGCCGCTCGTCGTGCGGCCACGGCCGCTCGGCCACGACCGCGGTCGGCGAATGCACCTGGTGGACTGTCGCCAGCCCGGCGCCCGGAAGCACCGCGGCGATCGCCCGCGCCCGGTTCTGCGCAATCGCGTCGCGGTCGTCGCCGCTGCCGTAGCCGACATTGAGGCCCTCGAGCTCGCCGGTCGACACTCCGCCGCGCCGGCCGAGGAAGCCGTGCGGGGCTCCGGCGAGGTTCGCGGCGCGCAGGACTTCGACGCTCACCTCCGGGCTCAAAGCGCCAGCCGCATGATGATGTCCTCGTCGGCGTGGCTGCCGACCATGAATGCGTAGGGGCCGACGTCCCCGAATCCGTAACGCCGGTAAAAGGCGCGGGCGCGGTGATTGTCGGTGTAGACGGTCAGGTACAGCTCGGCGATGCCGCGGGCGCGCGCCTCGGCCAGCGCCCATTCCATCAGCTGTTGCGCGATGCCGGTCCCTTGCCATGGCCGCAGCACGTAGAGCTGGCGCAGCTCGAGCGCCGGCCCGGCCGGCTCGACCGGCACGCTCAGCGACCCGAGCTTGGCGAAGGCCACCGCGTCCCCGCGTGCTTCGGCGATCCGGAACGCATAGCTCGGGTCGCGATGCTCGGCGAGCCAGGCCTGCGGCGAAAACTGGCTGAGAAATGCGTCGAGATCCTCGCTGCGATACAAATGGCCGAACGTGTCGCAGAAGCCGGTTCGGAAGACCCGGTCGATCGCCGGCAGGTCGGCTTCGCTCGCCATTCGGTGGGCGATGCTCATTCGAACACCGCCGGGGACGGCCACGAGCGCGAATGGATCGCCATCACCTTGAACAGCGCGCCCATCTCGTCCGGGTCGCACAGCCGCTTGCGCGCCGCTGCGAACTCGTCCGCGCGCTCCGGGTGCACCTCGGCGAGGGACTCGGCGCGCGCGGCAATTCCGAGCCGCTCGAGCCATTCGCCCTGGCTCACGACCCGGGTCACTTTCGCCGCCGACGCCGTCCTCCCAAGCGCCTCGAAATCGACGTGCGCGGTCAAATCCTGCTCGCCCGGGTCGGCCAGCACGTCGGCAAAGGCGTGGCCGCGCACCGCCTGCAAGGTGTCGCCTTGGCCCGACCGAGCGTGGCCGTAGTCGATGACCAGCGCCACTCCGCCGTGCTCGGCGAGATGCCGGGCAACCGCTCGGACCGCTTCCTCGCGCGCCGGCGAATCCTCGCGGATGGGCCCATCGACAGTGAAAACCAGCGCATCGCCGGCCACCGCTACCCGACGCTCCTCGCCGCCGACCCATTGCCGCACCGGCAAGGCGTCGAAGAACTCGTTGGCGACCAGCAGGACCGGGCGCGGCGGCAATTCCTCCACACTGTCGTGCCAGCGCGCGCCCGGCACCCGCTTCGCCTGCTCGGCACGCAGCGGCGGGCTGGTCTCGACGAGATGCACCTCGCCCGCGAACCCCGCCTTGCCCAACACCCGCAGCGCGTCGGCCGCGAGCGTCCCGCGCCCCGGGCCGAGCTCGGCATAGGCTGCATCGGCCGGCGCCCCCGCGCGCCGCCAGCAATCGGCGAGCGCCGCCCCGACCAATTCGCCGAACATCTGGCTGACCTCGGGCGCGGTGGTGAAATCCCCGGCCACGCCAAGCGGGTCGCGGGTCGCGTAATAATGCGCGTTGGCGAGGCCCATGTAGCGCTCGACGCTGATCGGGCCGCCGGCGCGGATCATCGCGAAAAGCTCGTCGCGGAACCCGCTCAGGCGACGCTCGCCGGACCCAGGGTCGGCTCGACCCGGACCCGCCGCCGGGCCGCGGTCATCATCAGGTAGAGCCCGCCGGCGATCATCGGCAGCGACAGCCACTGGCCCATGTGCAGCCCGCTCGCCTGGGCGAATTCGACCAAATGCGAATCGGGCTCGCGGACGAACTCGACCGCGAAGCGGAACAGCCCGTAGAAGAACAGGAACGCTCCGACGAGCTTGCCCGGCTGGTAGCGGGCCTCGGTTTTCCGGAACATCCACCACAGGATCGCGAACAGGACGACGCCCTCGAGCAGCGCCTCGTAGAGCTGGGTCGGGTGGCGCGGCGGGCCGAGGATGGTGACACCGTTGACGACCTCGGGGAACCGCACCGCCCACGGCACGCTCGCCTCGGCGCCCCACAATTCATGGTTCACGAAATTGGCGAGCCGGCCGAAGAACAGCCCGAACGGGACGCAACAGGCGACATAGTCGTGGATCCTGAGCCACGGCAGTTTCTCCTTGCGCGCCAGATAGAGGATCCCGACCGTCGTCCCGATCACGCCGCCGTGGAACGACATGCCGCCATCCCACAGCTTCAGGATGTCGACCGGGTTCTGAAGGTAATAGCCAAGGTTGTAGAACAGGACGTAGCCGAGCCGGCCGCCGAGGATGATCCCCAAGGCCGCGTAGAACACCAGGTCGTCGGCATGCCTCCGGGCCATCGGCGCGCCCGGCTCCTTAAGGAGCCTGAGCAAATACCAGTAGCCGATGAAAATCCCGGCGAGGTAGGCGAGGCTGTACCATCGGAGCTCGAACAGGCCGAGGTCGAGCGCGACCGGCGACAGGTGAAGGTCGGTCCAGGCGATTGCGTCGGGCTCGGCATTGACGGGTTGCAAGGACTTCCCCCTTGAGGTTCAGCGCCTCATAAGATGGGCTGCCGCAAAGGGCAAAGGAGCGTTCAGCCGCATATGCCGAGCGATCTCGACCGCAGGTTCGACGACATGCTCGCCCGGGTCACCGGCCCCGGCGGGCGGCTGGTGATCGAGCGCGATTCGCAGGGGCGGGCGATCGTGGGCAACTTCCCGGCGACCGTGCCCGGGCTGCTGCGCACCTTCTGCGCGCTCTACGGCGACGAGCGCGAGGCGCTGGTCGCCGGCGACGAGCGGCTGACCTTCGCCGACCTCGACCGGGTGTCGGAAAGCCTCGCCTTGGCGCTCGCCGGCCGGGGCATATCCAAGGGCGACCGCGTCGGGATCGCGATGCGCAACTGCCCGAGCTGGATCGTCGCCTACATGGCGATCCTCAAGGCCGGCGGGGTTGCGACGCTGCTCAACGGCTGGTGGCAAAGCCACGAGCTCGCCCACGCGCTGGCCCTGGCCGAGCCCGGGCTGGTGATCGCCGACGAGCCGCGCTCGAAACGGATCGAGTCGGTCGGCGGGAACCACGACGTCGTCACCCTGGCGGTCGAGCAGCCGCTCGAAACCGCGCTTGCGACGCTGCTGGCCGGTTCGGGCGCCGCCGCGGCGCTGCCCGAGATCGCGCCCGAGGACGACGCGACCCTGCTGTTCACCTCGGGCTCGACCGGCGAGGCCAAGGGCGCCTTGTCGACCCACCGCCAGGTGACCACCGGCACCTACACTTATTCGAGCGGGCTGATGACCCTGCTCGGGCTTCTGATCGAGGACGGCCGCGAGCCCGCGGGCCCGCCGCGCACCCTCTTGAGCGTGCCCTTGTTCCACGTCACCGGCGAGGTGCCGGTGATGCTCAACAGCTTCGTCGTCGGCCGCTGCATGGTGGTGATGCCCAAATGGGACGCGACCGAGGCGCTCAGGCTGATCGAAAAGGAAAAGATCACCTATTTCGTCGGCGTGCCGACCATGAGCCTCGAGCTGCTCAACCATCCCGACCGCGACCGCTACGATCTGTCGTCCTTGAAGGACATCACCGCCGGCGGTGCGCCGCGGCCGGTCAGCCATGTCGAGCGGTTGAAGGACGCCTTCCCCGACGCCCAGCCGGCGCTCGGCTACGGACTGACCGAGACCAACGCCGTCGGCTGCATCAATTTCTGGGGCAGCTACGCCGCCAAGCCGGCCTCGACCGGGCGGCCGGCCAGGCCGTTCGTCGAGGTCGCGATCCTCGGCGCGAACGACACGCACCTGCCGCCCGGCCAGCGCGGCGAGATCGCCATCCGCTCGGCCGCCAACATCAAGGGCTATTGGCGCAACCCGGCCGCGACGCAGGCGCTGTTCACCGCCGACGGCTACGTGCGCACCGGCGACATCGGCTATTTCGACGAGGACGATTATCTGTTCATCGTCGACCGCAAGAAGGACATCATCATCCGCGGCGGCGAGAATATCAGCTGCCAGGAAGTCGAGGCGGCGATCTACGAGCATGCCGAGGTCAATGAATGCGCGGTGTTCGGAGTCCCCGACGAGCGGCTCGGCGAGGTGCCGGTCGCCATCATCCATCCGGCGGACGGCAGCGATTTGGACGAAGCCGGCCTGCGCGCTTTCCTCGAATCGCGGCTGGCCGCGTTCAAGGTGCCGGCGCGGATGATTTTTTCCAAAGAGCCGCTGCCGCGCCTCGGCACCGGCAAGATCGACCGGGTCGCGCTGAAGGCCCAATACGCGCGTTGACCCGGGGGCTCGCACCCGTCGACCGCCGCACGCTGCTGATCGGCGGGGGCGCCGGGATCGGCCTCGTCGTCGCCATCCTCGCCTGGCCGCGCAGGCCTTCGGGCGATTTGATCGAGCGCAAGGGCGAGCGGGCGTTCGGCCCCTTCCTCAAGGTCGGCCGCGACGGGCGGGTGACGGTCGCCGTCCCGCAGGTGGAGACCGGGCAGGGCGCGTGGACCGCGCTTCCGCAGATCGTCGCCGACGAGCT
>DASTZO010000197.1:0-2929 GCA_035764265.1 Sphingomicrobium sp. | reverse complement strand
ACATAGTCGACTCGATTAGGTATCACTCCGCCCACTCCAGCCCGATGTCGCGGTAAAGCGAGCGGTCCTCGTCCCAGCGGGGATTCACCTTCACGTGCAGGAACAAATGCACCTTGCGGCCGAGATGCTCGGCGATCGCTTCGCGCGCCGCCTGGCCGATGCTCTTCAACCGCGCACCGCCACGCCCAAGCACAATCGCCTTCTGGCTGTCGCGGTCGACCAGGATCTGTTGGTGGATCACGGTCGAGCCGTCCTTGCGGTCCTCCCATTTCTCGGTCGCGACCACCGACGAATAAGGCAGCTCGGCGTGCAGCTGCTCGTAGATCTGCTCGCGGGTCAGCTCGGCGGCGACCATCCGCTCGGTGGCGTCGCTGAGCTGGTCGGCGGGGAAGTGCCACGGCGCTTCGGGCATTGCCTCGGCGAGCGCGCGCTTGAGGTCGGGAACGCCGTCGCCCGTGGTCGCCGAGACCATGAACAGGGCTTTGGGGCCCAGGCGCTCCGACAGCTGCGCGGCGAGGGTGAGCAAGTCTTCCTTGCGGGCGATGTCGACCTTGTTGAGGACGATCATCAGCGGCCGGTGACTGCCCTCGACTCCGGCGAGCATCGCCTCGACCCGCTCGCCGAGCCTGGCCGCGGCGTCGATCACCAGCAGCACCAGGTCGGCGTCCTCGGCGCCGGCCCAGGCAGCGGCGACCATCGCCCGGTCGAGCCGGCGGCGCGGAGCGAAGATGCCCGGCGTGTCGACCAGCAGGATCTGCGCATCGCCCTCGATCGCGATGCCCATCAGCCGCGCGCGGGTGGTCTGCGCCTTGGCGCTGACGATCGCGACCTTCTGGCCGACCAGCGCATTGACCAGCGTCGACTTGCCGGCGTTGGGAGCGCCGATCACCGCGATGAACCCGCAGCGGCTGCTCATGCGAGCTTCTCCAGAAGCGCCGTCGCGGCGGCGGTTTCGGCTTCCTGCTTGCTCGAGCCGTGGCCCTCGGCCTCGCCGGCGTTGCGGATCGCGACCCGGACGGTGAAGCGCGGCGCGTGCTGGGCGCCGGTCCGGGCGACGACCTGGTAGGCCGGGGTCGCGAGGCCGCGCGCGGCGGCGAGCTCCTGGAGCGCGGATTTCGAATGGACCGGTGCCCGGCCCTGGCGGTCGACGCGCGGGCCCCAGGCGCGGCGCACGAACGCCTCGGCGGCGTCGATCCCGCCGTCGAGCATCAGCGCCCCGATCAAGGCCTCGACGACGTCGCCGACGACATTGTCGCTGTCGCTGGCGCCGTCGCCGCGGGCCTGCTTGCCCAGGCGGATCAGGGCCGGGACGCCGAGTTCGCGGCCGATCTCGGCGCAGACTTCGCGCGCGACCAGGGCATTGTAGCGCCGCGACAATTGGCCTTCAGGCTCGGCGCCGAAGCGCTCGTAGAGCCAGCGGCCGACGATCAGGCCGAGCACCCGGTCGCCGAGGAACTCCAGGCGCTCATAGCTGTCGCGGTTGAGGCTCGAATGGGTCAGCGCTCGCTCGAACAAGGCGACATCCCCGGGCTCGTGGCCGAGCGTGTCGCGGACGAACGCGGCGAGGTCGCTCATTCGGGCTCCCCGGTGTAGCCGTTGCCGATGCGGCCGCCGCGCAGCGCCGTGAACCAGGTCCACGGCTTGACGTAGGACGCGCTGCCGTCGGTCGACCAGAAGGTCACGAGGGCGCGGCCGACGAGGTTCTCGACCGGGACCAGGCCGATGCCGCCCTCGGCCAGTGCAAAGCGGCTGTCGAGGCTGTCGTCGCGGTTGTCGCCCATCAGGAACACATGGCCCTGCGGCACCTTGATCGCCGGGAAGTCGTCGGCGCGCGGGTTCTCGACCTGGTCGAGCACGGTGTAGCCCGGCCCGCCCGGAAGCGTCTCGCGATAGGCGGGATAGAGGCAGTAGCTGCGGCCCTGGCCGAGGCTGGCGACGAACGGGCTCGCCGGCGGCACCACCTTGCACGGGCTGTTGGGGCTGATCGGCATCGCGAATGGCCGCATCGACCGGCGCGGCAGCGGCCGGCCGTTGAGGACCAGCATCCCGCCCTTGACCTCGACCGTGTCGCCGGGAAGCCCGATCACGCGCTTGATGAAGTCGATCTTCGCGCCGGGCGGCCGGAACACGGCGACGTCGCCGCGCCGGGGCAGGTTGGAGAGGATCCGCCCGTCGAACGGCGGGAAGCCGAACGGGAAGCTGTAGCGCGAATAGCCGTACGGCCATTTGGCGACGAACAGATAATCGCCGACGTAGAGGGTCGGGAGCATCGATCCGGTCGGGATGCTGAACGGAGCGACGACGAAGCTCCGAAGCGCCCAGGCGGCGAGCGCGAGCAGCAGCAGGAAGCGGATCAGGCCGCCGTCGCGGCCCTGGGCGCCTTGGGTTCGCGATGTGGAGCGGGGGGAGCGCATCAGCCGGTGCTTCTTTCGGGCCGGCGCGAGCCCGTCAAGGCGGGGGTGGCATTTGGAGGGCCGCCGACTATGAGGCGCTTAACATGGCGGGCAAGCTCTGGAAGGCGATCGACTCTCATGGCGCCCGGCGCCTCGACGAGCTGTTCAAGGCCGAGCCCGACCGCCTGAGCCGGCTCGCCTTCGAGGTCGCCGGCATCTATTTCGACTGGTCGAAGACGCACCTCGACGCGGGGCTGGTCGAGGCGTTCGTCGCGCTGAGCGAAAAGCGCGGGTTCGCGGCGGCGCGCGAGGCGCTGTTCTCCGGCGGAATCGTCAATCCGAGCGAGGGCCAGCCGGCCGAACATGTCGCCGAGCGCGGCAGCGGAGCGCCCGACGCGGTCGACCTCGCCACTGCCCGCCGCCAGCGGATGCGGGCGCTGATCGACGCGATCGAGGGCGGTGCGTTCGGCGACGTCACCGCGCTCCTGCACATCGGCATCGGCGGCTCGGTGCTCGGGCCGGCGCTGCTGGTCGAT
>DASTZO010000196.1:0-2241 GCA_035764265.1 Sphingomicrobium sp. | reverse complement strand
GCTCGCTTTGGCGGCCGCGCCGACGATCACCGCGACCGCCGAGGCGATCGCCCGGATCGACGTCGCCGCATCCCACGCGGCGCGGGCGGCCGAGGGTGGCTGGACCCGCCCGCAGCTGACCGACGAGCCGTGCCTGGAGATCGAGGCGGGCCGGCACCCGGTGGTCGAAAGCGCGCTTGGCGCCGCGGGCGAGCGGTTCGTCGCCAACGACCTGGCGATGAGCGCGAGCGACCGGCTGTGGCTGATCACCGGGCCCAACATGGGCGGCAAGTCGACCTTCCTCCGCCAGGCGGCCTTGATCGTCGTGCTCGCCCAGGCCGGGGGTTTCGTCCCCGCCGCGCGCGCCCGGATCGGCCTCGTCGACCGGCTGTTCAGCCGGGTCGGGGCGTCGGACAATCTCGCCCGCGGCCGCTCGACCTTCATGGTCGAAATGGTCGAGACCGCGGCGATCCTGGCGCAGGCAACGCCGCGCAGCCTGGTGATCCTCGACGAGATCGGCCGCGGCACCTCGACCTACGACGGGCTGGCGATCGCCTGGGCGGTGGTCGAGGCGGTGCACGACCAGCTGCAGTGCCGGACCCTGTTCGCGACCCATTATCACGAGCTGACGCGGCTTGCCGGGCGGCTCGACTGCCTGTCGCTGCACCATGTCCGGGCGCGCGAATGGAAGGGCGATCTGGTGCTTCTCCACGAAGTCGCCGACGGCGCCGCCGACCGCAGCTACGGGATCGCCGTCGCCAAGCTTGCCGGGCTGCCGCCGCCGGTGGTCGCTCGGGCCAGGTCGGTGCTCGCCAAGCTCGAGGCCGGGCGCGACGCGACCGGCGGGATCGCCGCGGGCCTCGACGATTTGCCGCTGTTCGCCGCCGCGCACGAGCCCGAGCCGGTGCCGGACGCGCTCGCCGACGCGCTGGCGGGAATCGAGCCCGATTCGCTGTCCCCGCGCGAGGCGCTCGAGCAGCTCTACCGATTGAAGCGCCTCGCCGCCGAGCGGGGCTCGGCATGATCGCGCTCGAGCCCGTCGACAATCGCCGGGCGATCGTCGACCGGCGCGCGCTCGCCGAGCGGATCGCGGCTGTCCGTACGGGCAAGCGCAGGGCCGACCAGGTCACCGCGATCCTTCGCGAGGCACTCGCTTCCGGACGCGAGGAGATTGCGCGGCGGCTGTCCGAAGAGCCCGGTCGAGGCCGCGCCGCGGCGCGCGCCACCGCCTTCCTCCACGACCAGATCGTCCGCCTCGCCTACGATTCCGCGACGCCCGGGACGCAGGGCGTCGCACTGGTCGGCCTCGGCGGCACCGGGCGCGGCGAAATGGCGCCGTACAGCGACCTCGACCTGATGTTTCTGACCGCCGCCAAGCCGACCCGCGCCGACGGCGAGGCGGCCGAGGCGATCCTCCACATCTTGTGGGATCTGAAATTGAAGGTCGGCCATTCGCTGCGCTCGGTGTCCGAGCTGGTCGCGCTCGCCAAGAAGGACATGACGGTGCGCAGCGCTTTGCTCGAGGCGCGCTTGCTGTGGGGCGAGGAGCAGCTGTTCGACCTCGCCATGCGCCGCTTCCGCAAGGAAGTCGTCGCCGGCACCGCGGCCGAGTTCGTCGCCGCCAAGCTTGCCGAGCGCGACGCCCGCCACGTCCGGATGGGCGACAGCCGCTACGTCGTCGAGCCCAACGTCAAGGACGGCAAGGGAGGGCTGCGCGACCTCCACACGCTCTACTGGATCGGCAAATATGTCCACGACGTCGAGCGGCCGTCCGACTTGGTCGGCGCCGGGCTGCTGACCGCAGCCGAGTTCCAGAGCTTCGAGCGCGCCGAGCGCTTCCTGTGGGCGGTGCGCTGCCACCTGCACCTCGCCGCCGGCCGCGCCGAGGAACGGCTCGGCTTCGACCAGCAGAAGCATATCGCCCAGGTGATGCACTACGCCGACCGGCCGGGGAAATCGGCGGTCGAGCGCTTCATGCAATTCTATTTTCTGAACGCCAAGACGGTCGGCGACTTGACCGGGCTGTTTCTCGCGCAATTGGACGAGCAATTGGGCAAGAAGGGGTTCCGCTTCGCGCTGCCGACCCTGCGCCGGCGGCCCAAGCGGTTGAACGGCTTCACCCTCGACCGCGGCCGGCTGTCGATCCCGTCGGACACATTCCTGCGCGAGCAGCCGGTGCGCCTGCTCGAATTGTTCGCGCTCGCCGCCCGCGAGCGGCTCGAGATCCATCCCAATGCGATGCGCGCCGCGACCCGCGACGCC
>DASTZO010000195.1:0-2622 GCA_035764265.1 Sphingomicrobium sp. | reverse complement strand
GATCCCGGCGAGGTCGAACTGGACCAGCTGGGCGGCGCTCGAGACGCCCGGCATCGTGTAGGCGCCGATGGCCGGGGTCCGCTTGCTGCCGGCGGCGACGATTGTTCCGCCAGCCGAAGCAATGGCTTGCTCGAGCTTGCTGCGAAGGTCCGCCAGCCGCGGCATCGCCTCGGTGAAGGCCCGCGAGCGCAGCGCCGCGGCGAAGCCGACCGCGGCGGGCAGGTTCTCGGTGCCGCGGCGGTAGCCCTTTTCCTGCCCGCCGCTCGGGGCGAGCGTGGCGATGTCCCGGACCAGCAGCGCGCCCATCCCCGGCGGGCCGCCGAGCTTGTGCGCCGAAACCGCGATGAAGTCCGCGTCGGGAAGCCGCACCTTGCCCGCCCCCTGCGCGCAATCGGCGAGCAGCAGCGAGCCGGCCGCCCGGACCCGCGCCGCGATCTCGTCGAGCGGCTGGATGACGCCGGTCTCGTTGTTGACCTGCTGGATCGCCACCAGGGCCGGATCGTCGGCGAGCGCCCGGTCGAGCGCGTCGAGGTCGATCCGCCCCTGCTCGTCGACCGGGACGACCGCTGCGTCGGGGCCCATCGCCGCGACCACCGCATCGTGCTCCGTCGCTCCGATCTGCCGCCGGCCGGCCTTCGCCCGCGACCCGGCGATCGCGATCGCCTCGCTCGCCCCGGACGTCAGGATGACGTCATGACGCCAGCCGAGCGCTTCGGCGATCCCCGCTCTCGCTTCCTCGAGCGCGGCCCTGGCCGCCCGCCCGTCGGCGTGCGGCGAGCTCGGGTTGGCCCAATGCCCGAGCGCCTCAGCCATCGCCGACTGCGCTTCGGCGAGCACCGGGGTGGTCGCCGCATGGTCGAGGTAGAGACGCGTCCGAGCCATCAGAATGCCTGGATTCCTGCCGATTGCCAGTTCAAGCGCCGAGCCTATATAGGAGCCGCCGCCGCGGCGCACCCGTCGGCCGAAGCACCGACTTTTTTACGCGAGCACGCCAAATCCATGCCCGAAGTGATTTTCCCTGGCCCGGAAGGCCGCCTGGAAGGCCGTTTCCATCCAGGCACCCGGCCCCGCGCCCCGGTCGCTCTGATCCTGCACTCGCACCCGCAGGCCGGCGGGACGATGAACAACAAGATGGTGCAACTGCTCTACCAGACGTTCGTCCGGCGGGGCTTCGCGACGCTGCGCTTCAACTTCCGCGGAGTCGGCAAGAGCCAGGGCACGTTCGACAACGGCATCGGCGAGTTGAGCGACGCGGCCTCGGCGCTCGACTGGGTGCAGCAGATCCACCCCGAGGCCGAGACCACTTGGGTGGCCGGGGTCAGCTTCGGCGCGTGGATCGGGATGCAGCTCCTGATGCGCCGGCCGGAGATCAAGGGCTTCATCTCGATCGCCCCGCCCGCCAACATGTACGATTTCAGCTTCCTCGCGCCGTGCCCGTCCTCGGGGATCATCATCCAGGGCGAGGCCGACGAGGTCGTCACCCCGGGCGCGGTCCAGAAGCTGGTCGACAAGCTCCGCACCCAGCGCCACATCACCATCCACCACGACGTGATCCCGGGCGCCAACCACTTCTTCGCCAACGAGCTCGACCTGCTAATGAAGAGCGTCGACAATTATCTCGACATGCGCCTGGCCAAGGATCTGAAGCGCTAAAGCGTCCACACCAGCACGTTGCCGACCAGCACCGCGGCCGCGGCGATCATCAGCAGGCCGCGCGAGCGGTTTTCGCGTTGCAGCGCCAGCCTCACCCCGCCCGCGGCGAGCAGGAACGCGGCGATCATCGCGACGGCCATCGCTGCGGAGGCGAAATCGTTCAAACCCCAACACCCTTCATCAAGGTTTAACTATGCTGGGCCAAAACGCGGGGCATGGCCACTGCCGACCAGCAGGCGCGCCTCGAGGAGGCGTTCGAGCGGATCGAGGAGACGATCCTGCCGTGCATCGCGATGATGCTCGAAACCCTGCTCGATGTCTCCGCCGGGGTCGGCGAGACCAATCCCAAGGCGCTGGCCGCCGAGCTCCGCACGCTGGCCGCCGAGCTCGAGGCGCTGACCCGCGCGGTCGAGCGCTCGAGCCCGGTCCACGTCGAGCCGGGCGAGTATAAGACCGCATCGGCTTAATCGCCGCTCACAATCCGCGCGTGCAGCGCCGGATCGACGTTCCCGCCCGACACCACCGCCACCGTCCCGCCCACGGCCTCGGCCTTCCCCGCCAGAAGCGCGGCGAGCGCGGCCGCGCCGCCGGGCTCGACGACCAGCCGGTGCTCGCTCCAGGCGAAGCGGACCGCCGCGACGACCTCCTCGTCGCTGACCGCGACCGCGCTCGCCCCGCGCTGGCGGAGGATGCCGAAGGTGATCGGCGACACGCGCGGGGTCTGGAGCGCGTCGCACAGCGTCGGCGGCGCGTCGGCCGGAACCGACACGATTTCGCCGAGCTCGAGCGAGCGGCGCAGGTCGTCCCAGCGCTCGGGCTCGACGCAGACGATCTCCGCATCGGGGCACGCCAGGGCGATGCCCGACGCCAGCCCGCCGCCGCCGGCCGGGGCGACGATGCGCGCGGGCGGCGGCTCGCCGGCCCGCGCCAGCTGGTCGAGGATCTCGAGCCCGACGGTGCCCTGGCCGG
>DASTZO010000194.1:0-5372 GCA_035764265.1 Sphingomicrobium sp. | reverse complement strand
CCGGCCATCGCCAGCATCGCCGTGGCGGCGAAGGCGATTCCGATCAGGCCCGCCAGCTGGTAGGAAAGGATGATCCCGACGCAGATCACCAGGGTCGGCAAGGCGGTCGATTCGAGGCTGACCGCGAGCCCCTGGATGACGTTGGTGCCGTGCCCGGTCTGCGATGCCCGGGCGATCGACTGGACCGGCCGATAGTTGGTGCCGGTGTAATATTCGGTGATCCAGACGATGAGGCCGGTCACCGCGAGGCCGACCATCGAGCACCAGAACAGGTCCCAGCCGGTGAAGCCGTCGGCGACCGCGCCGGCGGCGACCGCCGGGTCGACGTCGGCCCCGGCGGCCTCGCGGGCGCTGCCGATGACCGCGTTGAGGTCGCCGAGAGTCAGCGACATGACGGCCCAGATCGCGCCGACCGACAGGACGGCGGTGACCCAGAAGCCCTTGTAGAGCGCGCCCATGATCGATTCCTTGCGGCCCAGGCGCACGAAATAGGTGCCGACGATCGAGGTCAGGATGCACACTCCGCCGATGACCAGCGGCAGGCTCATCAGAGCCAGCATCTGCTCGGCGCCGGTGCTGACGAGCAGCGCGATCAGCACCATGGTGGCGCCGACGGTGACGACATAGGTCTCGAACAGGTCGGCGGCCATCCCGGCGCAGTCGCCGACATTGTCGCCGACGTTATCGGCGATCACGGCCGGGTTGCGCGGGTCGTCTTCGGGAATCCCGGCCTCGACCTTGCCGACCAGGTCGGCGCCGACGTCAGCGGCCTTGGTGAAGATGCCGCCGCCGAGACGCGCGAAGATCGAGACCAGGCTGGCGCCCAATGCCAAAGCGGTCAGCGCGGTGACCACCGAGCGGTCGTTGGCGGCGTGGCCGGCGGGGCCGGTCAGGTACCAGAACAGCAGCGAGATCGCGAGCAGCGCGAGCCCGGCGACCAGCAGCCCGGTGACCGCGCCGGCGCGGAAGGCGACCGTCAGGCCCCTCTGCAGGCTGGTGCGCGCGGCCTCCGCGGTGCGGACGTTGGCGCGGACCGAAATGTTCATGCCGATGAAGCCGGTGACGCCGGACAGGATCGCGCCGATCAGGAAGGCAAGCGCGCTCAACCCGCCGAGGAAGATGAACACCACCGCGGCGACCGCGACTCCGACCCCGGTGATGGTCGTGTACTGGCGGCGAAGGTAGGCCGATGCGCCTTCCTGGATCGCCCCCGCGACCTCGATCATGCGCTGGTTGCCGGCCGACGAGGCGAGCACCTGGCGGCTGGTGAGGATGCCATAGAGCAAAGCGACGACGCCGCAGGCGATCGCGATCAAAAGCAGGTTCATTCTTATCCCCGTCTGGCGGCAAATTGGAAAAGCCGGCGATGCTGACGCAGCCGGCGGATTCGCGCCCCTTTATGTGGGGAAATGGCGGGTTGCAACCTGCCCGAGGGATGAAGGAAGGAGTCGGCCGGTCAGTTGATCAGGAGCGCGACGGCCATGCCCGAAGCCAGGCCGCTAAGAGCGACCAGCCACTGGCGAAGCGGGATTGCCGCGATGTTCATGACCCAGGACCTCCGGCAGCGCGACCGGCTCTCCCTTGCTGGCCAGGCGAAGCGTTTCGCCGCCGGCTTCGAGAGACCCGATGCACGCGATGCTGGTCCCGGAAGGTAAAGAAAGGGTAAAGGGATCGACCCCGGCGGGCAGCGCCGCGAGCAGCGCGTAATCGTCGCCGCCGGTCGCCGCGAACAGCTGCGCGTCGAGCCCGTCGCCGCGCTCGGCGACAAAGGCCTCGGACAGCGGCAGCGCGTCCAGGTCGATCGCCGCTCCGCAGCCGCTCGCCTCGGCCAGCCGCCGGGCGTCGAGCAGCAGCCCGTCTGACACGTCGATCATCGCGGTCGCATGGTGCGCCAGCGCCCGGCCCACGGCGAGCTGCGGTACCGGCCGCCGGTAGCTGTCGACCAGCAGCCCCGCGGCCTTGCGGTCCTTTGCCAGCAAGGCCAGCCCGGCCGCCGAATCCCCCACCGTCCCGGCCAGCCACAGCCGGTCGCCCGGCTTCGCGCCGCTGCGCGCCGGGGTGCGCGGCCCCGCTCGGCCGATCGCGGTCAGCCCGAACACCCGCGGCGCTCCTTGCGGAAGCGCGATGGTGTCGCCGCCGATCAGCGGCAGCCCGTAGCTGGCGCACGCGGCCTCGATCCCGCCGAGGAACGCCTCGTCCCAGTCGCTGTCGCCGCTGACCGTCAGCGACAGCAGGGCGGCGGCGGGTTCGGCGCCCTTGGCGGCGAGGTCGGACAGATTGACCGCGACCAGCTTCCAGCCGACGCTCGCCGGCGGGTCTTCGGGCAGGAAATGCACGCCCTCGGCGATACTGTCGTGGGTGAGGACCAAACCCTCGAACAGAGCCGCGTCGTCGAGCAGCCCGCGCGCCGCCGGGTCCGTCGCGAACCTGCGGACCCGCGCAATCGCCTCGGTCTCGTCCATCAGCTCGCCGGAGCGGCCCGCGCTTCTTTGGCGATCGCGTCGAGCAGGCCGTTGACGAAGCCGCTCTCGCGCTTGTCGTAGAAGGCGTGGGCGACGTCGACATATTCGGAGATCACCGAACCCACGGGCACGTCGCGGCGGGCGAGCAGCTCGTAGGCGCCGGCGCGCAGGATCGCGCGCATCGGCCGGTCGAGCCGGGCGAGGCTCCAGCCGTCGGCCAGCCGCGCCGAGATGGCGGCGTCGATCTCGGCGCAGCGCGACCCGACGCCGGTCACCAGATCGTCGAAGAACTCGCGCTCGGCGTCGACATATTGCGCGTCCTCGATCATCGCGCCGAGGCGGTGGTCGTGGAACTCCTTGAGCAGTTGCGCGACCGGGGTCCCCTCCATCTCCTGCTGGTACAGCGCCTGCACCGCGGCGAGGCGGGCGGCGGAGCGCGAGCGGGAACGGGCGGAGCTGCTCATCGGACGGGCGCTGTAGCGGCGGGTTCGCGCGCGAGGAAGGGCCCAAGCGCCTCGGCCACGGTGTCCGGCGCTTCCCACGGCGCGAAATGGCCTGCCTCGGGCAGGCGCACGACGGCCAGCTCCTCGACCAGCCGGCCGAGCCCGTCGAGCTGGACCGGGAGCAGCGCCGGATCGCGCATCCCCCAGATGACGAGCGTCGGGATCCGAACCTTGGGGAACACGCCGAGCACCCAGTCGGGGACCGGCACGGCGGCGCCCGGCGGCGGGACGACCAGCGGCGAGGCGCGGTACCAGTTGAGCATCGCCGTCAACGCGCCGGGCTGCGACCATTCGGCGATATACTGGCGCTTCTCGGCCTCGGGGATCCGCGCCAGGTCGACGTGCGGCCCGAAGCTTTTCTCGAAAAAGGCTTCGTAACCCATCGCCTCGACCAGCCTCTCGAAGCCCGGCGCCCGGAACGCATTGATATATTGCGAGGCGGCGCGCTGCCCGGCGTCCTCGACCAGGCTCTTCTGGAAGACGACCGGATGCGGCGCGTTGACGATAGCCAGCCGGGTCAGCCGCGGGTCGCCGCGGGTCGCCGCCGCCCAGGCGACCGCTCCGCCCCAGTCGTGGCCGACCAGTGCAAAGCGGTCGACCCCGAGCGCGTCGGCCAGCGCGAACAGGTCCGCGACGACCTTGTCCGTCCGATACGCATCGACGCCCTGCGGGCGGTCCGACCCCGCGAACCCGCGCTGGTCGGGCATGACCAGGCGGAAGCGGTCCTGGAGCAGCGGCGCGAGCCCGCGCCACGTGCGGTGCGATTCGGGGAAGCCGTGGAGCAGGACCACCGGTGGCGCGGCCGGGTCGCCGGCCACCGCGACATTCAAGGTGACGCCGGTCGCGAGCGCAATCCGGCGAAACTCGCTCATGGGTAGCTGACGGTGGTCGGCACCGCGGGCAGCGGGATGAACTCTTGGTCGTCGCCCGGGATCAGCGGGAAGCGCATCGCCTGCCAGTCGTCCTTGGCCTGGTTGATCCGCTCGCGCGACGAGGAGACGAAGTTCCAGTAGACGTGGCGCGGGGTGGAAAACGCCCCGCCGCCCATCAGCATCGCCCGCGCCTCGCTCGCGCTCGACAGCCGCGCCGAATGGCCCGGGGCGAGCACATAGAGCGCGAACGGCTCGAGCGGCACTCCGTCGAGCTCGGCCTCGCCGCCGACCAGCATCAGCGCGCGCTCGTCGGCCTCGGAGTCGATCGGCACGCTGCCGCCGACGGTCAGGGCGATGTCGGCATAGATGGTCGGCGAATGGCACGGGGTCGCCGCGCTCGCCCCCCACAGCGTGCCCATCAGCACCCGCGCCGACGCGCCGCCGGACTCGACCAACGGCAGCCCGCCGGCCGGCACATGGTCGAACGCCGGGTCGACCTCCTCGCCGCCGTCGGGCAGCGCGAGCCAGGTCTGCATCCCGTAGAAGCTCGGGCCCGCGGCGCGGCTGTCGGCCGGCGAGCGCTCCGAATGGACGATGCCCCGGCCGGCGGTCATCAGGTTGATCGCCCCGGGCTCGATCACCTGGCGCGAGCCCAGCGAATCGCGGTGCTCGATCGCGCCGTCGAACAGATAGGTGACGGTGGCGAGGTTGATGTGCGGGTGCGGGCGGACGTCCATCCCCTGGCCGGGCGGCAGCCGCGCCGGGCCGAACTCGTCGACGAAGATGAACGGCCCGACCATCGTCCGTTCGCGGGTCGGAAGCGCCCGGCGGACCTTGAACGCGCCGAGGTCGTGGGTGACCGGAGCGATGGTCTGGGCGATCGGATTGTCGGTCATGCCTCACCCGGTGCGGTCGCCCGGATCGACAGCGCGTGGACGCGCTCGTCGAGCAGGTCGCCCAAGGCCTTGTGAACCATCCGCTGGCGCTCGATCCGCGACTTGCCGGCGAACGCCGGGCTCTCGATCCGGAGCGTGAAATGGCTCTCCCCGGCGGGGTGGTAGCCGCCGTGGCCGCGGTGCTGCTCGCTGTCGTCGATGAGCTCGATCCGGCTCGGGGATAGCGACGAGTTGAGCCGCCGAAGCATCTCGGTTGCGACCGGGCCGGTGGAAGCATCGCGCATGGCGTCTATATAGGCCGGTTCAACAGGCGAGGAAGCCGGCGGAGCAGTGAGCAAGTCAAGTGGCGTCGCGTAACCAGAGAATGCACGGCTGGGTCGAGGGAGCGCGGGATCGCTGCGCGGTCCCCGGCTGCGGCGAGCCCGGCGAGTATAAGGCGCCGCTCGAGCCGGCCAATTTCAACGGCCCGGGCAGCTGGCGCTTCCTGTGCCTCGACCATGTCCGCGAGCACAATTCCGCCTACAATTATTTCGACGGCATGAGCCCCGAGGAGATTTCGGCCGCCCAGACGCCCTACGGCGGCTGGGAGCGCTCGGTCCGGGCCTTCTCGCCGACCGCCGGAGCGACCCCTGTCTGGAG
>DASTZO010000193.1:0-3495 GCA_035764265.1 Sphingomicrobium sp. | reverse complement strand
GGCCGTGGAACTGCTCGGAACTGCCGAACCCGCGGCCGCCCGAGACGATGATTTTCGCGCTGGTCAGCTCGGGGCGCTCGCTCTCGCTGGTCTCGGCGGAAACGAAGCTGCTGATGGCCGGGTCGGCGCCGGCGTCGACGTGCTCGATCGCCGCGCTGCCGCCGTCGCGCGCGGCCTTCTCGAACGCCGTGCCGCGCACCGTGATGACCTTCTTGGGGTCGGTCGAGCGCACGGTCGCGATCGCGTTGCCGGCGTAGATCGGGCGGGTGAAGGTGTGCTCGTCCTCGACCGAGATGATGTCGCTGACCTGCATCACGTCGAGCAGGGCGGCGACCCGCGGCGCGATGTTGCGGCCCGTCGTGGTCGACGGGGCGACGAACGCGTCGTGATCCGCCATCAGCCTGGCCGCGATCGGGGCGGTGGTCTCGGCCAGCGCATGCTCGAGGTGCGGCGCCTCGGCGACATGGACCTTGGTCATTCCGGCGATCCTCGCCGTGGCCTCGGCGACCGGGGCGACATGGGTGCCGACGACCAGCCCGTGGACCTCGCCGAGCTTGGCCGCCGCGGTGACCGCCGACAGGGTCGCGTCGCGGACCTCGCCGCCTTCGTGCTCGATCAGCACCAGCACCTTCATTTCACCACCCCCAGCACTTTCAATTTGTCGACCAGCTCGTCGACGGACGCCACCTTGACGCCGGCCTGGCGCCTGGGCGGCTCGACCACCTTCAGCGTTTCCAGGCGCCGCGCGATGTCGACCCCGAGCTCGTCCGGGGTCCGGGTCGCCAGCGGCTTCGACTTGGCCTTCATGATGTTGGGCAGGCTCGCGTAGCGCGGCTCGTTGAGCCTGAGGTCGGTGGTGACCACCGCCGGGAGCTTGAGCTTCACCGTCTCCGCCCCGCCGTCGACCTCGCGCGCGACCGTGACCTCGCCGTCGCCGACCTCGACCTTCGAGGCGAACGTGCCTTGCGGCCAGCCGAGCAGCGCCGCGAGCATCTGCCCGGTCTGGTTCGAGTCGTCGTCGATCGCCTGCTTGCCGAGGATCACCATCCCCGGCTGCTCCTCCTCGGCGATCCTGGCGAGGATCTTGGCGACCGCGAGCGGCTCGACCTCCGAGCCGATCTCATCCGGGGTCTGGACGAGGATCGCGCGGTCGGCGCCCATCGCCAGCGCGGTGCGCAAGGTCTCCTGCGCCTTCATGGGCCCGATCGACACCGCGACGACCTCGGTCGCGACGCCTTTCTCCTTCAGGCGGGTGGCTTCCTCGACGGCGATCTCATCGAACGGGTTCATGCTCATCTTGACGTTGGCGAGGTCGATGCCCGAGCCGTCCATCTTGACCCGCGGCTTGACGTTGAAATCGATCACCCGCTTGACCGCGACCAGCAGCTTCATTCTTGCCTCTCCAGACTAATCAGGCGGGGACGGTTTGCCGGACCTCGGCGACGATCTTCTTCGCCGCGTCGCCGAGGTCGTCGGCGGGGATGATCGGCAGGCCGCTGGTGGCGAGGATGTCCTTGCCCTGGGCGACGTTGGTGCCCTCGAGCCGGACGACCAGCGGCACGGTCAGATGCACCTCGCGGGCCGCGGCGACGATGCCCTCGGCGATGATGTCGCAGCGCATGATGCCGCCGAAGATGTTGACCAGGATGCCCTTCACCGCGGGATCGCTGAGGATGATCTTGAACGCCGCGGTGACCTTCTCCTTCGACGCGCCGCCGCCGACGTCGAGGAAATTGGCCGGGACTCCGCCGTTCAGCTTGATGATGTCCATGGTCGCCATCGCCAGGCCGGCGCCGTTGACCATGCAGCCGATGTCGCCGTCGAGCTTGATGTAGGCGAGGTCGTATTTCGACGCCTCGATCTCTTGTCGCTCCTCTTCGGCAAGGTCGCGCAGCTCTTCCAGGTCCGGGTGGCGGAACTCGGCGTTGCCGTCGAACGCGACCTTGGCGTCGAGCACCAGCAATTGGCCGTCTTCGGTCACCGCCAGCGGGTTGATCTCGATCTGGCTGGCGTCGGTGCCGAGGAAGGCGTCGTAGAGCCTGGCGAGCACCGCCTGAGCCTGCTTGGCATGCTCACCCTTGAGGCCCAGCGCGGCGGCGACGGCGCGGCCGTGGTGCGGCATCAGACCGGTCGCCGGGTCGATGGTCAGGGTCTCGATCTTCTCGGGCGTGTCGTGGGCGACGCCCTCGATGTCGACCCCGCCCTCGGTCGAGGCGACGATGGCGATCCGGCCGCTGCCGCGGTCGACCAGCAGCGCCAGATAGAATTCCCGGGCGATGTCGACTCCGTCGGTGATGTAGAGCCGCTGCACCGTCTTGCCGGCCGGGCCGGTCTGGACGGTGACCAGGGTCTTGCCCAGCATCTCTTCGGCGTGGGCGCGAACCTCGTCGACCGAGCGGGCAAGCCGCACTCCGCCCTTGGCGTCGGGCCCGAGCTCCTTGAAGCGGCCCTTGCCGCGGCCGCCGGCGTGGATCTGCGACTTCACCACCCACAGCGGGCCGGGCAGCTTCCCGGCCGCCGCGACCGCTTCGGCGACGCTCATCGCCGGATAGCCCGCGGGCACCGGCACCCCGAACTTCGCGAGCAGCTCCTTGGCCTGATATTCGTGGATGTTCATGCCGCGCGGCCTTAATCAGATTGGCGCCACCATGCAAAGCGCCGAGCAGCCCCTCGCCACCTCGCCGGAGCGGCCGGTCCGCAAGATCATCCACGTCGACATGGACGCCTTCTACGCGTCGGTCGAGCAGCGCGACGATCCGTCGCTCAAGGGCAAACCGGTGGCGGTCGGCGGCGGCCATCGCGGCGTCGTCGCCGCGGCATCCTACGAGGCGCGCAGATACGGCGTGCGCTCGGCGATGCCGTCGGTCAGCGCCAAGCGCCGCTGCCCCGAGCTCATCTTCGTCAAGCCGCGCTTCGACGTCTACCGGGCGGTCTCCGGCCAGGTGCGCGACATCTTCGCCGACTACACCGACCTGGTCGAGCCGCTGTCGCTCGACGAGGCCTATCTCGACGTCACGCAGGACAAGCTCGGCTTCGGCAGCGCTCGGGCGATCGCCGAGGACATCCGCCGCCGGATCCGCGCCGAGACCGGGCTCACCGCCTCGGCCGGGGTCAGCTACTGCAAGTTCATCGCCAAGCTCGCCTCCGATTACCGCAAGCCCGACGGCCTCTGCGTGATCCCGCCCGGGCGCGGCCCCGACTTCGTCGCGACCATGCCGGTGGCGCGCTTCCACGGAGTCGGGCCGGTGACCGCGCGCAAGATGGGGCGGCTCGGAATCCGGACCGGCGCCGACCTGCGGACCTGGAGCCTGGCGCGGCTCGAGGCGCATTTCGGAAGCTCGGGCAGCTGGTACTGGCGGATCTGCCGCGGCATCGACGAGCGCGAGGTCCGGCCCGACCGGCCGTACAAGTCGGTCAGCGCCGAGCGCACGTTCGATGACGATTTGCGCGATCCCGAACGCCTCGCCGCAGAGCTGACGCGCATTGCCGGTTATG
>DASTZO010000192.1:0-3857 GCA_035764265.1 Sphingomicrobium sp. | reverse complement strand
GCGCGCCGCCGAGGCGCGCACCTCGACCAGAGTCTCCTCCATCTCGAGGATGATCATCCGGATCATCCGCGCCGGATCCTCCGAACGGTCGAGAAGCTCGGTCATGTTCGCCGCGAAAATGTCCCGCGTGCGGGAGAAGATACCCATTCCAACACTCCGCAAATCAGGGCCCTGTGCGCTTTTCCTTATTCAAGAGGCGTGCCAGCATCCAGAAAATAGCGAAAAGCCGTAAAAAGCCGCGATTTTCTGCCGAAAAACCAATGAAATATCTTGCCAAGAGATGGGCTTTACCACCAACAGTCGGCCAGATTTTTTGAAGGAATCCATGGAGCGGGTCACTCAACTGGTCGGGCAGAGCCTTGCGTTTCTCGACGCGGTCGAGCGCGCGAGCCGCGCCGCGCCGCTCAACCGGCCGGTGCTGGTGATCGGCGAGCGCGGCACCGGCAAGGAGCTGATCGCCGAGCGGCTGCACCATCTCTCGCCGCGCTGGTCGGGACCCCTGGTGACGATGAATTGCGCGGCGCTGCCGGAGAATCTGATCGAGGCCGAGCTGTTCGGCCACGAGGCCGGCAGCTTCACCGGCGCCTCCAAGACCCGCCACGGCCGCTTCGAGGAGGCCGACGGCGGCACCCTGTTCCTCGACGAGCTGGCGACCCTGTCGTCGCCGGCGCAGGACCGGCTGCTGCGGGCGGTCGAATATGGCGAGGTCACCCGGATCGGCGCTTCCAAGCCGATCAGCGTCGACGTCCGCATCGTCGCCGCGACCAACGAGCACCTGCCGCGGCTGGTCGAGGAAAACCGCTTCCGGGCCGACCTGCTCGACCGCCTGTCGTTCGAGGTCGTCACCTTGCCGCCGCTGCGCGCCCGGAGCGGCGACATTCCGCTGCTCGCCGACCATTTCGGGCGGCGGATGGCGGTCGAGCTCGATTGGCCGAACTGGCCCGGCTATTCGCCGCAGGTGATGGCCCAGCTCGAGGCCTATCCGTGGCCCGGCAATGTCCGCGAGCTGCGCAACGCGGTCGAGCGCGCCGTCTACCGCGCCGAGGACCCCGAGCGGCCGATCGCCGAGGTCCAGTTCGACCCGTTCCAGTCGCCGTGGGCCGCATCCAGCGCCCCGGCCGCCGTGCCGACGGGCGCTCCGGCCGCGGCCGGCGAGCCGGCCGAAGGGGCGCAGCCGCAGCCCGCGGCCGTTTCCCCCAACAGTGCGGTCAACGACTTCCGCTCGGCGGTCGCCGCCTACGAGCGGACGCTGCTCGAGGAAGCGCTGGCCCGCAACCGCTTCAACCAGCGCGCCACCGCCGCGGCGCTGGGCCTGAGCTACGACCAGCTGCGCCACGCGCTCAAGCGCCACCGGCTCCAGGACAGCGCCGCCTGAAATCCGAGTGCGTTGGTCGAATAGCGAGTGAAGCCGCGCTCCAGCTGCGGTATAAGGCGCGGGTCCAAGACAAGGAGGCTTCGATGAAAGCATCGCTCCTTGCGGCCACCACCGCCATTGCGATCCTGGCCGCTGCCGCGCCCGTCCAGGGTGCGCGGATCACCATCGGCTCGACCATGGCGCGGGCCTGTTACGAGGCGGCCGAGGCTCTTCGGTCCGACCCGCAGTCCAGGCGGATCTGCGACATGGCGCTGAGCGAAGAGGGGCTGTCCCACCACGACCTCACCGGCACCCACGTCAACCGCGGCATCCTGTTCATGCTGTCGGGCGACCTCGACCTGGCCGACCGGGACTATGACCGAGCGCTCGAGCTCGACCCGAACGAGCCGGAGGCCTGGCTCAACAAGGGCATCAACGCGTTGAAGCGCGGCGACAGCCAGGTCGCCCTCGGGTTCGTCGAGAAGGCGATCGGCCTGCGCACCCGCAAGCCCGCGATCGCCTACTACATGCGCGGCATCGCCCATGAGGAAGCCGGCAACGTCCGCGCCGCCTATGCGGACCTGCAGCGGGCGCGGATGCTCGACCCGACGTGGCCGCTGCCGGCCGTGGAGCTGCAGCGCTACCGGGTGCGGACCCGCTAGCCCGGCCAGGCGCCGGTCAGCTGCCGAGCGTCTGGTAGGTGGTCATCGCGTAGAGCATCGGCAGCGATAGAATCACGTTGGTTCGCGACGCGACCATCGCGGTCCGCGCCGAGGCCGCCTTGCGGGCATCGTCCGCCTCGACCAGGCCGAGCGCGCGTTTCTGGTTCGGCCAGATCACGAACCAGACGTTGGCCGCCATGATCAGCGCCAGCCACATGCCGATCCCGATCAGCTCGAAGCCGTCGCGGAGCATCAGCGCCTCGCCGATGTAGTTCTTGACCCAGGCGAGGACCGCGCCGGTCAGAACGGTGAACGCCGCGCCCCAGCGGAAATAGAACAAGGCCTTGGGAGCGATATATTTCGACACCCCGGGCTTCAGCTCGGACGGCACCGTCGGCATCACCGGGATCTGGACGAAGTTGAAATAGTACAGCAGCCCGATCCACGTGATCCCGAAGAAGACGTGCAACCAGCGCAGCACCGCCTCGGCGGTCAGGATCTCGGCGTGGACGCCGGCCATCAGGGCGATCGCCAGGCCGACCCCGATCGCCAGCACCAGGTTCAGATTGTCGAACAGCTTGCCCATTTCGGTCCCCTATTTTCCGTCGGTCGCGAGCGCCGCGCTTCTACGGCCAGAGAGCGCCCAACCGCAAGCTTATGCGGCGACTTGCGGAGCTTCCGCGGGAACCGCTCGTTCCCCCTAAGCATCCAAGAACCAAAGGAGGAGGCGATGGCCTTTCAGCTGCCCGACCTGCCGTTCGCCAAGGACGCGCTGGCGCCGCACATGTCGGCCGAGACGCTCGAGTTCCACCACGGCAAGCACCACCGCGCCTACGTCGAGAAGACAAACGAGCTGATCGGCGACAAGGCGCTGTCCGGCGCCTCGCTGGTCGAGGTGGTCCGGGCGGCGAAGCGCGACGGCGATGCAAAGCTTTTCAACAACAGCGCCCAGCTGTGGAACCACAGCTTCTTCTGGCAATGCCTGGCGCCGGCGCAGGGCCAGCGCCCCCAGGGCAAGCTCCGGCAGATGATCGACGAGGGCTTCGGCGGGCTCGACGGCCTGCTCGACAAGCTCGCCGACGAAGCCGCCGAGCATTTCTCCAACGGCTGGGCGTGGCTGCTGCTCGACCGCGGCGCCCTGAAGATCGCGTCCCTGCACGACGCCGACACGCCGCTGGTCCACGACGGCATGGTGCCCTTGCTCACGCTCGATGTGTGGGAACACGCCTATTACATCGACTATCGCAACGACCGGCCGAAATTCGCCGGCAGCGTGCTCGCCAACATCGTCAACTGGGAGTTCGTGGCGGAGAACCTCGACGGGCGCGGCGCCGACCGCGCCGACCGCGCCGACCAGCAGCCGGTGGCGGCCCGGGAGAGCGAGCTTACTGCTTGAGCCGGTAGCCGGTCCGGAAGATCCACCAGATCGCCGCGAGGCAGGCGAGCAGGAAGGCCAGGGTCGCGGTCAGGCTGGCCAGGACCGGCACGTCGGCCTGGCCGAAGAAGGTCCAGCGGAAGCCGTTGATCAGATAGACGACCGGGTTGAACAGAGTGATGCTGCGCCACGGCTCGGCCAGCATGTCGATCGAGTAGAAGGCGCCGCCGAGGAAGGTCAGCGGGGTGACGACCAGCAGCGGGATCACCTGCAATTGCTCGAAGCCCTTGGCCCAGATGCCGACGATGAAGCCGAACAGGCAGAAGGTCACCGCGACCAGCAGCAGGAAGCCGAGCATGAACAGCGGGTGCTCGATGCGGACGTCGACGAACAGGTTCGCGGTCGCGAGGATGACCAGGGCGACGGTCATCGCCTTGGTCGCCGCCGCCCCGACATAGCCGAGCAC
>DASTZO010000191.1:0-4372 GCA_035764265.1 Sphingomicrobium sp. | reverse complement strand
TCGAAGCGCTGGCCGACTCCCTTGAGAGCGAGGCCCGGACCGCCTAGATAGGGGCCGACGGGAACTGCCCGGTACGAGCCTTCGATATCCCTGAGGCTATTACCATCCACGGGAGTTGTCCCTGCCCGGGCCACTCTGTTTCCATTGGGGTCCGGTGCACACGGCACCCACCTGACGTTTGTGGCGTCAGAGGATTTCCGGCAAACGGCCACGGTGGTCCCGTCACCTCCCTTCCCCGCACTGGCCAAGGCGGCGCTTCGAAGCGCCGCGCTCGATGCGCGCAAGGCCTATGTCGCAGCGTTGAGCGACGCCGACCGCACCTTGCTCGAACGGCGGCTCGCCGAGCAGCTGACCGCGGTCTGCGCGAACGCCACCGTGGTCGGCGGCTATTCGCCGCTGGGCAGCGAAATCAGCCCGCTGCTGGCGATGGAAGAAGCCCGGGCGGTCGGCGCGATCGTCGCCTTCCCGGCGTTCGACGACCCGGCCAGGCCGTTCCGCTTCCTCGCCGGCGACCCGTCGGCCGGCGGCCCGTTCGGGATCCTGCAGCCGCGGCTGACCGCCCCGCCGGTCGAGCCCGACGTCATCCTGGTGCCGCTGATCGCGGTCGACCGGCGCGGCACCCGGCTCGGCCGCGGCAAGGGCCATTACGACCGGGTGCTCGCGCCCTACCGGCGCAAGGGCGCACAGCTGATCGGGGTCGGCTGGACGCTGCAGCGGATCGCCGAGGAGATCCCGCGCGACCCCTGGGACGTGCCGCTCGACTCGTTCGCCTCGCCCGAGGGCCTCGAGCGACTCGACCCATGACGCCCGCGACCGGTCCATCCTGGCGCAAGGGCGCGGGCATCGCGGCCATCGTGCTGCTGATCCTCATTTGGGCAGCACTCGTCGCAAGCCTGGCGCCGATGATTGGCAATTGGCCCATTCTCGTTCAGGGCGCGTTCTACCTCGTGACGGGAATAGTCTGGATTATCCCGCTGAAACCGTTGCTGCGGTGGGCGGAGACCGGCCGCTGGCGCAGGCCGACCAAATCGGGCGATTGAACCAAGTGTATTATTCGACTATGGCACCGACGCCGTCATGACCCAGGCCCTGATCCTTTCCGCCGCCCGGCTGTGGCGGGCTCACCCGCGCGAGACCGCGGTCGTCGGCACGCTTGGCCTTGCCGCCGCCTTCGCGCTCGCGGGGGCGGCCTGGTCGAACGCGAGCCTGTCCGGCCTCGGCAGCGATTCGGCGCGGCTCGAAAAAGCGCCGCCGGCGCCGCCGCCGCTCCTGGTCCGCGAGCTCGCGCCCGAGGACGCGCTGGCGATCAACCGGGCGATCCCGATCGCCGCGTCGCCCAACCCGGCCGCCCGGCCGTTCGCCTTGCGCGGCGCCGACGAGGCAACCCGGGCGCGGGCGCTCGAGTGCCTGACCAGCGCCGTCTATTACGAGGCCGGCAACGAGAGCGCCGAGGGCCAGAAGGCGGTCGCGCAGGTCGTCCTCAACCGGGTCCGCCACCCGGCCTTCCCGGCAAGCGTGTGCGACGTCGTCTACCAGGGCTCGACACGCCCGACCGGCTGCCAGTTCACCTTCACCTGCGACGGCTCGCTGGCGCGCCGGCCGAACGCCGACGGCTGGGCCCGGGCGCGCAAGGTCGCCGCGGCGGCGCTCGCCGGAGCGGTGTTCGCTCCGGCCGGCTACGCCACCCATTACCATGCCAATTACGTGGTGCCCTATTGGGCGTCGAGCCTGGCCAAGAACGCGATCGTCGGGGCGCACATCTTCTATCGCTGGGCGGGCGGCTGGGGCCGTCCGGCCGCGTTCGGCAAGCGTTATTCCGGCCGCGAGCCGAGCACCCAGGCGCTGAAGGCCGCGGCGGTCGCCGCCGAGGCGGCGTATGCGGCGCAGGAGGCCGCCGCGGCCACGGCCGCCGAGGTCGTCGCCGCGATCCCCGGCGCCGAATTGAAGACGCCCGAGGAAGGGCGCCTCGCGATCCGCTTCAACCTCGCCGCGCGAAAGGCGGCCGACGAGGCCCCGCACCGCGATTATGTCGAGAAGTTCGAAGCCTCGGACAATCTGCGCTGGTCGCTGAGCGGCGGGGCGGTCGCCGCCGACGAGAAGCCGCTCGGCAAGGCGTCGCCCCAGGTCGGAACGGCGGGCGGCGGCGGAGCGGGCGCGCCGCAGCTCTAGGCGCGGATACGGGTCGGGCGGCCAGCCGACATCGAAGCGGAAATGGCGCGAGTGACGGGACTTGAACCCGCGACCTCCGGCGTGACAGGCCGGCGCTCTAACCAACTGAGCTACACCCGCGCGGTTTGCGTCGCGGGCAGTTAGGTGACCCCCCCAACCCTGTCAACCGACCCGCTGCCGGCCGGGCGGTCGCCGAGCGCCGGCTCCTCGTCCTCGTCCTGTTCCTCGGCCTCGCCGATGTGGGTGAGAGTGCCTTCCTCGAACAGGAATCCCGCGATGTCCGGTGTGCCGGCGGCGGCGAACACGGTCTTCATGATGATCAGCAGCGGCACCGCCAGCAGCGCCCCGGTGGTCCCCCACACCCACGCCCAGAAGGAGAGCGCGATCAGGATCGCCAGCGGGTTGATGGTCAGCTTCTTGCCGACCACCATCGGCGTGATGATGTTCGCCTCGACGAGATGGAGCCCGACGAAGATCGCCGGCGGAAGCATCGCCGACCAGACGTCGGGGAAGGTCATCAGCCCGCCGATGAACAACAGCCCGGCCGAAGCGATCGGCCCCAGATACGGGATGTAGTTGAGCACCGCGACGATGCCGCCCCACATGATCGGCGAGTCCATACCCAATTGCCACAGGATCAGCGCTGTCAGGGCCCCCAGCGTCACGTTGATGACGGTGATCGTGCCGATGTAGGTCGAGGTCGCGTCGACCACCTGCTGGATCACGCGCGCGGTGGTCAGGGCGCCTTCGAAGCTGCCGCGGCTGACGATCGTCTTCTTGCGCATCGCCGTCCACCCGGCGAGGAAGAAGAAGATCACCAGCAGCGCGAAGAACAACTGGATCAGGATGTGCGGCGCCGAGGTGGTCAGTAGCCCGGACAGCGAATTGGGGGTTTCGATGCGCACCGTCCGCCCGGCCTCGGGAGCGATGACGATCTGCGACAGGATCCGCTCGATGAACCGGTCGAACGCCTTGTAGAGGTCGAGCAAGGGATCGAGCGCCGCGCGCACCTTGGGCAGCCGTTCGGGCAACAGCGCCACCCAGTCGATCGCCGGAAGGACGATCGAGCCGATCGCGAAGATCGCCATGACCAGGAAGATCAGCACGCACAGGAAGGCGGCGATGCGCGAGGGGACCCCGCGCCGCTCGAACCATTCGAGCATCGGCACCAGGGCGATCGCGATCACCAGCGCGGCGGTGACCGGAAGGAAGAATTCGGCGCCGGCGCGAAGCGCGAACGGCAGAGCGATCAGCAGCCCCGCGCCGCCGATCAGGGTCAGCGAGGCGAGCAGCCGGTCGCGCTTGATGGTGATGCCCTCGGCCAGCGCGCGCGCCTCGTCGCCCGTCTCCGGCGCCGTCTTCTTGCTGGTCCGCGCGTCCATGGGCGCACCATATCGGCGCAAGCGCGGCTTCGCCATGTGCTTTTGAAGCGATGGTGCCCCTGGTCCGACTCGAACGGACACTCCGGTTAGGAACTCGATTTTGAGTCGAGCGCGTCTACCATTCCGCCACAGGGGCCCGCGCTTTAGCTAGCGATGAGCGCCGCGCGCGGCAATGGCGGCGGTGGTCAGGCCAGCGCCGGCTCGCCTTCGCGCAGGTGCAGGTAATTGCTGTCGAAATCGCCGACCTCGGACAGCTTCTTCCAGTCGCCGATGGTGATCGAGCGCGGGCTCAGCCGTTCGATCAGCCCGTCCGCCTCGAGCGATTTCAGGGTCCGATTGACGTGGACCGACGTAAGCCCGGTCGCGTCGCCGAGCTGCTCCTGGGTCATCGGCAGCTGGTAGCCGTTCTGCTCGCCGAGCCCGGCCAGTTTGAGCCGCAGCGCAAACTCGCACAGCACGTGGGCGATGCGGGTCCGCGCGTCGCGCCGCCCGACGTTGGCGATCCACTCGCGGAAGATCGAGGCGTCGACCAGCGTGTCGAACCACAGCGCCTTGCCGACCGCCGGCCGCTCGAACGCGAGGCGGGTGATTTCCTTGCGCGGGATCAGCGCGACCTGGCCGGAGGTAAGCATCTGGACGCTGTGGTCGGCAACCCCGAGCAGCGAATTCTGGAGGTCGACCATCTCGCCCTTCATGTGGATGGCGACGATCTGCCGGTAGCCTCCGCCGACGATCTTGTGCCGGACCGAGAAACCCGAAAGCATCAGGCAGGAGTATGTCGGCCGGTCGCGCTCGCGGACGATGTAATGGTGCTGCTCGAG
>DASTZO010000190.1:0-2785 GCA_035764265.1 Sphingomicrobium sp. | reverse complement strand
CACCGCGTCGACCGCGACCTTGCGCGCGCCCTCGACCCCGGCGAGCACCTTCTGCTCCTCGATCGGGATCCCGAGCTTCTCGTAGGTGCGGCGGATCTCGGGGTCGAGCTCGTCCAGCGACGCGAGCTTGGGCCGCTTCTTGGGCTCGGCGTAATAATATGCGTCCTGGTAGTCGATCACCGGCAGGTCGAGCTTGGCCCAGCTCACCTCCTCCATCGTCAGCCAGGCGCGGTAGGCCTTCAACCGCCACTCGAGCATCCACTCGGGCTCATTTTTCTTGCCCGAGATGAAGCGGACGGTGTCCTCGCTGAGGCCCTTGGGGGCGAACTCCTGCTCGACATCGGAGACGAAGCCCCACTCGTAATCGCGGGCGACGGCCTCCTTGACCTCGCGGTTGCGCAACGTGTCGGTCATGACGCCGAACTCACGCCAACGCCGTTCGGGCTGAGCTTGTCGAAGCCCTGCCGTTCTTTGGTATGCGAGGAAGAAAAGGACAGCCCTTCGACAGGCTCAGGGCGAACGGCTGGGGGTTGCTGGACCAGGCTTTCCAGGCTGACCGCGCCCAGCGCGCCGCGCACCGCGTTGCTGACGATGCCCATGTGCGGCTTGACCCGGCAATGCGCGTCCAGCGCGCATTCCGACAGCTCGTCGCTGCCGCTGCACATGGTCATGGCGATCGGCCCCTCGACCGCCTCGATGATGTCGGCGAGGCTGATGTCGGTCGCCGGCCGGGCGAGCGCGAAGCCGCCGCCGGCGCCGCGGACGCTGGTCAGCAGGCCGGTCCCGGCGAGCTGGCTCATCAACTTCTGCGCGGTCGGCAGCGGCACCCCGGTGTCCTGCGCGAGCTCGGCCGCGGACACGCGCGCCGGCCTCTTGCCCGAATCAAGGGCCCCGCGGCGGGCGGCCGCGGTCATCATCACGACCGCATAGTCGGCAAGGTGGGTCAGGCGCATGGCGTTAATTCGGAGCTTTCTAGTCCGATTTAGGCCGAGACGCCCGAAACTTCAACTCCGCTGGCGCGCGATCCACTCGTCGACACGGCTCTCGAGCATTCCGAGCGGCATCGATCCGGCGAGCAGGATCGTGTCGTGGAAGCCGCGGATGTCGAACTTCGGCCCCAGCGCGGCCTCCGCCTTGCGGCGCAATTCCTCGATCTTCAGCTTGCCGACCATGTAGGCGGTCGCCTGGCCCGGATAGACGATGTAGCGCTCGATCGCCTTGACGATTCCGCCCTTCGCGTCGGCGCTGTTGTCCTCGACGTAGCGAATCGCCTGCTCGCGGCTCCAGCGCTTGTGGTGGATGCCGCTGTCGACCACCAGCCGGATCGCGCGGTGCAATTCGAGCTGCAGCCGGCCGAAGTCGCGGTACGGATCCTGGTAGAGCCCCATCTCCTTGCACAATTTCTCCGAATAGAGGCCCCAGCCCTCGTCGGTCGCGGTGTAGCCGGAGAATTGGCGGAACGGCGGCACCTCGCCCTTGCCGAGCTCGGACAGCAGCGCGCCCTGCAGATGGTGGCCGGGGATGCCCTCGTGGCAGAACAGGGCCTCGACCTCGGTCGCCGGCATGTCGTTCATGTCGTAGAGGTTGACGTAATAGGTTCCGGGCCGCGAGCCGTCGGGCGGCGGGTCCTGGTAAAAGGCCTTGCCGGCGCTCTTCTCTCGGAACGGCTCGACCGGCTTCACCAGCAGCGGCGACTTGGGAATCCGGCCGAAAAAGCGCGGCACCGCGGCCATCGTCTGCTGCAGCGCCTTCTCGGTCTCGTCGAGGTAGCGCTGCTTTCCGGCGGCATTGTTCGGGTAATAGAATTGCTTGTCGTCGCGCACGTGCGCGAAGAATTGCTGCAGCGTCCCATTGAAGCCGACCGTCTGCTTGATCGCCTCCATCTCGCCGTGGATTCGGGCGACCTGCGCGAGCCCGAGCTCGTGCACCTGGTCGGGCGTCAAATCGACCGTCGTGTAATATTTGAGCAGCGCCTGATATTGCGCCGCGCCGGTCGGGAATCGCCAGATGCCGTCGTCGGTGCCGGCAACTTTCTGCTGCTCCTGCATCAGCGCGATCACCCGGCGGTAGGCCGGGCGGACGTCCTCGAGCAGCGCCGCCCTGGCCGAATCGAGCAGCCGCTGCTTGGTCGCCTCGTCGGCGCCGAGCTTGCCGACCTTGGACTTCAAATCCGCCCACAGCGCGCTGTCGGCGCCGGTCCCGAACGGGGCGCCGCGGATCACGTTTTTCGAATCGGCGATCACGTAGGGGAACACCCACTTGGGCGGCAGCACGCCCAGCGTCTGGCGCTCGCGCGCCTCCTCGATCGACTGGTCGAGATAGCGGGCCATCTCGCGCAGCCGCGACACATAGGCCTCGGCGTCGGCGACGCTGGCCACCTTGTGGATATTGATCAGGAAGGCCGGCCCGTCGCTCTGGGCGCCGTTCATCTGGTCGAACACGTAGCCGTAGTCGCGGTACGGGAAGATCGATTCGGTCCGGGCGTCGCGATACAGGAACAGGTCGTAGCTGAGCCGGTCGTCGGGCGACAGCGCCGCCCGGTCGAAGCGCCGCTGCAGCTCGGCGACATGGCGCCGGCCGAGCTCGCGCCGAGCGAGCGCATGCTCGTCGGTGAACTGGTCCCACTTGCCGTAATCGGCATCCTTGATCGCCCGGTACGACTTGGCGATCGGCGACAGCGCCAGCTCGGCCAGGTCGACCTCCTCGAAGAAAGCGGCGAGCTCGGAGTTCTTGGCCGGGACCGCCGGGACCGCGGCGGCCGGAGCGGCGGCCGCTTGCTCGGCCG
>DASTZO010000189.1:0-3981 GCA_035764265.1 Sphingomicrobium sp. | reverse complement strand
GCCATCCGCCCCGAGACCTTCACGTAATTGTTCGGGTTCTTGTACGGCACCGCCGGCACCTCGACGAGGTCGACCCCGAGCGCCCGCAGCGTGTCCTTCTTCTCCCGGCTCTGGGTGTCGGGAATGACGATCACGGTCCTGAGGCCGAGCGCGTTGCCGACCAGGGCGAGTCCGATGCCGGTGTTGCCCGCGGTGCCGTCGACCACCACCCCGCCGGGCCGCACCGCGCCGCGGCGAAGCGCGTCCTGGATGATGAACAAGGCCGCCCGGTCCTTGACCGACTGGCCGGGGTTCAGGAACTCGCACTTGCCGAGGATCGTGCAGCCGGTCTCCTCCGACGCGCGCCGGAGCCTGATCAGCGGCGTGTCGCCGATCGCCTCGAGCACCGTGTCGAAGACCTGCATGGGCCGCCCCTTAGCACCGGCGGCGCGAGTCCGCACGGCGGCGCGCGCGACCATGGAGCCGACAATCGGCCGGTTCGTTGGGGGATGGGCCGGCCGATGCTTCACGACGTCGATTATGTGCTGGGCAAGCTCGAGTGGATGCGCGCGCAGCGCATCTGGCCGAACGGGCTGCGCTACCTGTGGACCGACGCGTTCGGTCTCGTCCTTTACCTGTCGCTCCACGCGGAAACCGGCGATCGGCGCTACCTCGACGAGGCCGAGCATCTCGCCGCCGAGGTCGACCGCGTGCTCGGCCGGCCGCGCGGGCTCCGGATCGGCGAGGCGGCGGACCGCGACGGGCAGTATTTCCACTATCTCGCGATGTGGTTGTTCGCACTCGCCAGGCTCGGCGAGCACAAGCCGGAGTACCGCGCCCGCGGCATCGCCATTGCCCGCGACATCCATTCGGCGTTCGTCGTCCCCGGAGTTGGCGTGCTGTGGAAAATGACGGAGGATTTGAGCGGCCCGTACCCCGGCTACGGCCTCGGCGCGCTCGACGCGTTCGACGGCTATGTGTCGTACCGGCTGCTCGGCGAGGACGCCCTCGTGCCCGAGATCGCCGAGATGAAGGCGCTGATCGAGCGCCAGTACCGGTCATTGGACGTCGACCAGGACCTCGGCCTCGGAATGATGCTGTGGCTCGCCCATTTCTTCCCGGACGAGGCGTGGGCGAAGGAGCAAAGCGCGCGGGCGCTGGCAGCGCTCGACCGCTTGTGGGTCGACCCGCCCGGCTTCTTCGGCCGCGCCAGCTACGCGCCGGAGGTGCGGATCGCCTTCGCCAATTACGGAGTCTCGGTCGGCCTGCAGGCCGCCGGCCGATGGCCGGAGCGGGTCGACAAGCTCAACGCCTATTTCGAAACCTATCGGTCCGGCGACGAATATGACCGCGAGGCGATCACCCATGTGATGGCGTGCAATTCGCACCTGCCCGGGCTGCTGATCAAGGACCGCAGCCTGGTCGGCGAGGTTCATACGGAGAGCTGATCGTCAACACACGGGCCGTCACGGGAATGAATCCCGTGACGTCGGTCCTGTCGCCGTCTTCGCGGCGCAGGCCGTCCGGCCTTCGTCGGCTCTACGCGCTGCTAACGATCGCTGCGCAATCGCTTCGCTGCGCTCGGCGGCTCAGGCGGCAATATCGTAGGGCTGGATTTCGCCGGACAGATAGAGGTTGCGGGCCTTGGTGCGCGACAGCTTGCCCGAGCTGGTGCGCGGCAAAGTGCGCGGCGGCACGAGCTCGACGACCGGGGTGATGCCGGTGATCGCCCGGACCCGCTCGCGGATGTCGTCGCGCAGGCGGCCGCGCTCGCCGGGGTCGGACACCCGGCAATGGACCAGCACCGCCGGGGTTTCCTCGCCCGACGAGCCGGTGATGGCGAAGGCGGCGATGTCGCCGGCCTTGAACCCGGGCAATTGCTCGACCGCCCATTCGATGTCCTGCGGCCAGTGGTTGCGGCCGTTGATGATGATCATGTCCTTGGCGCGGCCGACGATGAAGATGTAGCCGCCCGACAGATAGCCCATGTCGCCGGTGTCGAGCCACCCGTCGGGACCGAGGCAGGCGGCGGTCGATTCCGGGTCGCGGAAATAGCCGGCCATGACGCTGGTGCCTCGCACGTGGAGCTTGCCGATGCCGCGGTCGGGCAGCGGCGTTCCGTCGGGCCCGCGGATCTCGACCTCCATCCCGGTCACCGGCTTGCCGCAATTGACGATCGCCCGGAACCGGCGCGGCCGCTCGCGGTCGGCGCTGCAGCCCGACAGCTCGGTCTCCTCGACAAGCTCGAGCCGGATGCCCTCGCCCGGCGGCATCAGCGACACGGCGAGAGTCGCTTCGGCGAGGCCGTAGCTCGGGCAGAAGGCGCTGGCGGCGAAGCCCGCTTCGGCGAAGCAGTCGACGAACGCCTGCATCACATCGGGGCGGATCATGTCGGCGCCGTTGCCGGCAATCCGCCAGCGCGACAGGTCGAAGCGGTCGGCGGCGCGGGTCTGCGACGACATCCGCCGGGCGCAGATGTCGTAGCCGAAGGTCGGCGAGTAACTGAGCGTGGTGCCCGGGTTGCGGGTGATGAGGTCGAGCCAGGCCAGGGGCCGGCGCGCGAAATCCTCGGTCTTGAGATAGTCGACCGACAATTGGTTGGCGATCGGCGACAGCAGGCAGCCGACCAGGCCCATGTCGTGGTACCAGGGCAGCCAGGAGATCACCCGGTCGGTGTCGGCGACCTGGAGGCCGAGGCCGTGCGCGCGCAGATTGTCGAGCAGCGCCCGGTGAGTGACGGCGACCCCATGCGGAAAGCGGGTCGAGCCGCTCGAATATTGCAGATAGGCGATGTCGTCGGCGGCGGGCTGGGGAAGCTCGGCGGCGGCGGCATCGATGTCGCCGAGCGTCTCCCATTCGCGCGCCTCGAGGCCGAGCTGGGCGGCGGCGTCGCCGGCGAACAAAGCGATTTCGGCCGGGTAAAGGAACAAAGCCGGGTCGCAGCTTTGCAGCTGGACCTTCAACTGGTCGACATAGGCTTCGCGGCCGCCGAAGCTGGTCGGCAGCGGCAGCGGCACCGGCCACAGGCCGGCATAGACCGCGCCGAAGAAGGCGGCGGCGAATTCCGGCCCGGTCTCGGCGATCAGCGCGAGCCGGTCGCCGGGCCTGAGCCCGAGGGCGAGGAAACGGCCGGCGTTGGCCAGCGCATCGTCCCGCAGCTGCGCATAGAAATAGCTGCGCTCGAGCGCCCCGCGCGCGTCGTGGAAGTTCAGCCCGCGGCGGCCGAGCGCCGCATAGTCGAGCGCCTCGCCGAGCGTCGCGAAGTCGGCGATGCGCCGCTTCTGGCTGTCGGTCGTCGGGGTGGCGCCCGGAGGAGCAAGGCCCTGGCGGGCATGGCCGGGTTCGATCGTGGCCTTACGGTCGAGCACTCGGTTCCTTCCTCATCGAGACGGTCGTCTGGCTGCCTGTAGCGGCCTTTCAAAACGGGTGGCGCTAATCCGGCCACGCTTTGTGATGGTTCGGGAGTGTGGCACAAAAAAGGCCCATGCGTCACCACCGCCAACGCAAGCCGCGCCCGCCGCTCGACCGGGCCAGGCTCGACGAGCTGGCGCTCGCCTATGTCGGCCGGTTCGCGACCACCCGGGCGCGGCTGAGGGCCTATCTCGCCCGCAAGGTCCGCGAGCGCGGTTGGGACGACGGCCCGCCGCCCGACGTCGAGGCGATCGCCGAGCGCTTCGCGGCCCAGGGCTATGTCGACGACGCCGCTTTCGCGCTGGCCAAGTCGCGGTCGCTGACCGGCCGCGGCTACGGCGCCCGGCGGGTCGAGCAGTCGCTGCGGGTCGCCGGAGTCGAGGAGGAGGATTCGGCGCCCGCCCGCGACCATGCCCGGGCCGATTGCGTCCAGGCCGCGGTGCGCTTCGCCGAGCGCCGCCGGCTCGGCCCGTTCGCGAGCGAGCCGGCGGACCGCAAGGGGCGCGAGCGCGCGCTGGCGGCGATGATCCGCGCCGGGCACGGCTTTGGCCTCGCCCGGGCGATCCTCGACCTGCCGCCCGGGGCCGACAT
>DASTZO010000188.1:0-2115 GCA_035764265.1 Sphingomicrobium sp. | reverse complement strand
CCTGCTGCGCTCCAGCCCCGGCAAACATGTTCTTGGCCATGACCGCGGTAAGAACCGCAATGACCAGCGCTCCAAACAGCAGCGCGATTTTCTTCACGTTCATGGCGCGATCGCCTCCCCTACAGGGCCCCGTCGATGTTGTGACACATCAGGCAAATTGGTTAAGAAACCGTTGGGTGAGAATGGCGAGGCCGCCAAAAGCGATGGCCACGCCATACGGAATTTCGGGCCGCCCGGCCTTGCCGCGCATCCGGTGGTGAGCGACCATCGCAAGCGTCAGGACGCCCCCGGCCAGCGACATCAGGACCAGGAATTTCACCGTCGAGGCGGGCGAGAACCACAAGGCCAGGGCCGCCGCCAGCTTGACGTCGCCGCCGCCCATCATGCCGGCGTAAAAGGCGCCGGCGAGCAGTGCGAAGACCCCGGCGCCGACCGCCAGCTGGATCGCCACGTTCGGCCACAGCGGCAGAGCGATCGACAGCCAGAAGAGCGGCGCGAGCAGCGCGATGGCGAGGTTGAGCGAGTTGGAAATGGTGAAGGTACGTACGTCGACGACGGCCGCGACCAGCAGCAGGATCGCCAGGACCCCAAGCAGCAATTCGGTGAATCCGGCGTTGATCATGCCCGACCCCTAGACGGTGCGGCTTTCCAATTCGTAACCGTGGCAAAACTTCGTCGGGGATTCGAACCGCGTGCCGGACAATGTTTGCGACATTCTGATCGTCGGCGGCGGGATCGCCGGGGCCAGCCTCGGCGCCCGCCTGGCCGGACGCGCGCGAATCATGCTGATCGAATCGGAGGATTTGTGCGGCCGCCATTCGACCGGGCGCTCGGCCGCCTTCTGGGTCGCGAGCCTCGGCTTGTCGCCGGCGCGGCGGCTGAGCATCGCCTCCAAGCCGATGTTCGACGAGCGCTGGCCGGGGACTCCGACGCCCCTGCTCCGCCGCCGCGGCACGCTGCACCTGACCGGCGCCCACGGCGACACGGTCGAGGGCGCCGAGGATCTGGTCGGCGAGCATGCCCTGGTGTGGCTCGACCGGGCCGAGCTCGACGCGATGGTGCCCGGGCTTCGCGAGCAATGGACCGGCGCCTGGTACGAGCCGAGCTGCGCCGACATCGAGGTCGCCGCGTTCCACTCCGCCTGCCTCGCCGCGGTGCGCCGCCAGGGCGGCGAGGTGCGGACCGACGCCGCTCTGCTTTCGGCGAAGCGCTCGGGCGACGGGTGGCAGGTCGAGACCGCGGCGGGGCCGGTTCGGGCGGGCCTGCTGGTCAATGCCGCGGGCGCCTGGGCCGACGACGTCGCGGCGCGCTGCGGGGTGGCTCCGATCGGGCTCCAGCCGATGCGCCGGACGGTCGTCCAGCTGCGCATCGGGCGCTGCGGCCTCAGGGACATGCCCCTGGTCACCGACCTCCACGCCAGCTTCTATTTCAAGGGCGAGGGGGAGCGCAGCGTCTGGGTCAGCCCGCTCGACGAGACGCCGGTCGACCCGTGCGACGCGGCGCCCGAGGAGATCGACGTCGCGACCGCGATCGACCGCTTCGAGCGCGCGGTCGACTGGCCGGTCGAGGCGGTCGAGCGCAAGTGGGCGGGCCTCCGGACCTTTGCCCCCGACCGGCTTCTGAAGCTCGGCTTCGACCCGCAGGAGCCCGGCTTCTTCTGGTGCGCGGGGCAGGGCGGGATGGGCATCCAGACCGCGCCGGCGGCCTCATTGCTGTGCGCGGCGCTGATCAGGGGAGAGGAGCTGCCGAAAGAGCTGGCGGGGATCGACCCCGCCGACTTCGCGCCGCGCGGGCAACCCTAGGATTCGCGCCGGCTCTCCAGCAATGTGCAATGTCCGCCTTTGGGTGCAAAGCGGACATCAGGTTATTCCTGGGAGAGGCCGCTCCAGTCGATCTTAGCGCGCCAGACGCCCTCTGTGCCGGGTTGCACAACAACTGCGGTGGTCCGCAACTCTCCATCTGAGAGGCAAAGTCGTAGTCCTTCCGACAGCGCTAGACCCACACGGCAGAGGTCTGCCTGTGTGCCTTCGGTATTCAGCCGGACATAGCCCTCTCTATCGGCATTCTGGAAGTCCGCGTAGATCGTCAGCAGCTGAGTCATCGTCACGGACAATA